>JBKJQU010000298.1:0-2613 GCA_046594995.1 Aestuariivirga sp. | reverse complement strand
ACCGCCGACCTGGGGCAGGGCGGCGAGCTTGAGCCCGCGCGCAAGAAGGCGGAGCTGCTGGGCATCAAGGACATCTACATCGAGGACTGCCAAGAGGAATTCGTGCGCGATTTCGTCTTCCCGATGTTCCGCGCCAATGCGGTCTACGAGGGCGTCTACCTGCTGGGCACATCCATCGCCCGGCCCTTGATCGCCAAGCGCCTGATCGAGATCGCGGAAGAAACCGGAGCCGACGCCATCGCCCATGGCGCCACCGGCAAGGGCAACGACCAGGTCCGCTTCGAGCTCACCGCTTACGCGCTGAACCCCGACATCAAGGTGATCGCACCCTGGCGCGAGTGGGAGTTCAAGTCCCGCACCGACCTGATCGCCTTTGCCGAAGCCCACCAGATTCACGTGACGAAAGACAAGCGCGGCGAGGCGCCCTTCTCGGTCGACGCCAACCTCCTGCACTCCTCCTCCGAGGGCAAGGTTCTGGAAGATCCGTGGGTCGAGCCGCCGCCCTACGTCTACCAGCGCACCATCGCGCCCGAGGATGCGCCAGACACGGCAATCTATGTCGAGATCGAATTCAGCCAAGGCGATCCCGTCGCCATCGACGGCAAGGCGATGTCGCCCGCAACGCTTCTGACTGAACTCAATCGCCTGGGCCATGACAATGGCATCGGCCGTCTCGACCTGGTCGAAAACCGCTTCGTCGGCATGAAGTCGCGCGGCGTTTATGAAACGCCCGGCGGCACAATCCTCGGTGTCGCGCACCGCGCCATCGAGACGCTGACGCTTGACCGCGAGGCGGCGCATTTGAAGGACAGCTTCATTACCAAATACGCCGAGCTTGTTTACTATGGCTTCTGGTTCTCGCCGGAGCGCGAGATGCTGCAGGCGATGATCGACAAGAGCCAGGTGGAAGTCGAAGGCACGGTGCGCCTCAAGCTCTACAAGGGCAATGTCATCGTCACCGGCCGCAAGAGCGTGAAGTCGCTCTACAAGGATGCGCTCGTCACCTTCGAGGACGATCGCGGCGCCTATGACCAGAAGGATGCGGAAGGCTTCATCCGCCTTAACGCGCTTCGTCTCCGCACGCTTGCCGCGCGGAAACGCAACGGTTGAGTGAACTCATCCGGGTTGACATTGCCGTCCCGCTTTGGCGATGGTATGCGGCAGCAGTTTCCATGGGCCGGGGGGCGCACGGGAAAGTGGGCGTTGCGATGCCGTTCACGCATCAGAATGCCTATGGTTCACCAGTACGCGACAGCATTGCGAGATAATTAATGCGTGGAATCATTCTGGCCGGTGGCAGTGGCACCCGGCTTTATCCTTTGACCATTGCCATTTCGAAGCAGCTGCTTCCGGTCTACGACAAGCCGATGATCTATTACCCGCTCTCGGTCCTGATGCTGGCGGGGCTGAAGGACATCCTGATCATCTCGACGCCGCATGATCTGCCGCATTTCAGGAACATGCTGGGCGATGGTTCGGTGTTCGGCATCAATCTCTCCTATGCCGAGCAGCCGCATCCGGGCGGCCTCGCGCAGGCCTTCCTGATCGGCGAGGAATTTTTGGCTGGCGGGCCGGGCGCCCTGGTGCTGGGCGACAACATCTTCCACGGCGACCAGTTGCAGCAGAAGTGCGAGGCGGCGGTGGCGCGGAAAAAGGGAGCGACCGTCTTCGCCTATCACGTGTCAGACCCCGAGCGGTATGGCGTTGTCGCCTTCAACCGCGAGGGCTTTGCCACCTCGATCGAGGAAAAGCCCTCTGAGCCCAAGTCGAACTGGGCCGTGACCGGCCTCTATTTCTATGACTCTGATGTTGTGGAAATCGCCAAGACCATCAAGCCCAGCCCCCGCGGCGAACTCGAGATCACCGACATCAACCGCGCCTATCTGGAGCGCGGCGACCTGACCGTCGAGCGCATGGGCCGGGGCTATGCCTGGCTCGATACCGGCACGCATGACAGCCTGCACGATGCGGGCTCCTATATCCGCACCATCGAAACCCGCACCGGCAACAAGATCTGCTGCCCCGAGGAGATCGCCTTCATGCTGGGCTTCATCGGGGCCGAGGAAGTGCTGGCGCGGGCGCATTCGCTGGGCCGCACCGAATATGCCGTCTATCTGCGCCGCGTCATCGAAGAAGCGGGGCGCTAGGCGATGCAGTTCCGCCCTCTGGCGATCGATGGCGTCGTTGAAATCTTGCCCGCCAAATCCGGCGACGCGCGCGGCTTCTTCGCCGAAACCTGGTCGCGCCGGAAATTCGAGGATCAGGGTCTGGCACTCGATTGGGTGCAGGACAACCAGTCGCTGTCGGTGGAAAAGGCAACGCTCCGGGGTTTGCACTTCCAGGTGGCGCCGTTCGCCCAGGACAAACTCATCCGTGTGCTGAGGGGTTCGATCTTCGATGTCGCCGTTGACCTGCGCGAGAATTCGGCAAGTTATGGAAAATGGGTATCGTGCGTGCTCTCGGCCGTTGCCTTCAACCAGCTTCTGGTGCCCAAAGGTTTCGCCCACGGTTTTCTGACGCTCGAACCGTCGACCGAGGTTTCCTACAAGGTGTCCGCGCCCTATGCGCCGCAATGCGACCGCGTCATCCGCTGGGACGATCCGGCGCTGGCGG
>JBKJQU010000269.1:0-3475 GCA_046594995.1 Aestuariivirga sp. | reverse complement strand
CGCCGCCAGAAGGAATTCGCCGCGCGCACCGAACTCTTCGTGCAGGCGCTCGATGTTGACGAGACGCTGGCGCAGCTCTTGGCCTCCGAAGGCTTCGCGACGGTTGACGAAGTGGCCTATGTCGATCCGCGCGAAGTTGCGGCAATCGAGGGCCTCGACGAGCAGACGGCGGAAGAACTGCAAAATCGCGCCCGCGAATTCCTCGACCGCGAGACGGCCGAACTCGATGCCAGGCGCGTCGAACTCGGTGTGCTCGACGAGCTGAAGGAAATCGAAGGCCTGTCGCCCGCCATGCTGGTGGCGCTGGGCGAAGCTAGCGTCAAGTCGATCGAGGACCTTGCCGGCTGTGCGACCGATGAACTCATCGGCTGGACGGAACGCAAGGCCGGAGGCGCCGTTAAGCACAAGGGTGCCTTCTCCGATCTCGAGATTTCGGCTGACGACGCCAATGAGCTGATCATGAAGGCGCGTGTGCGCGCCGGCTGGATCGAGGCACCTGCAGAAGCTGAAGTTGACGCGGAAGAAACGGGAGAGGTGGAAGCCTGAGTCTGGAGCAGCTGGCAGAACACGCGGAGGCGGACGAGACCTTGGCCGACCGCATGTGCATCCTCACCCGCACGGTGAAGGATGAGGCGGAGTTGATCCGCTTCGTCCGCAGCCCGGAAGGGCTGGCGGTGCCTGACCTTGCCCGCAAGCTGCCGGGGCGCGGCGTGTGGGTCAGCCTCAGCCGGCCGGCTCTCGACGAGGCCATCCGGAAGAAGCTGTTTTCGAAGGGCTTTGCGGAGGCAACCACAATACCGCCCGATCTTACCGCTATGGTGGGCAAATTGCTCCGCCAGCAGGTACTGTCGCTGCTCTCGCTTTCAAAAAAGGCGGGAGAATCGGTGGCAGGCTTCATGAAGGTGGAGGAAATGCTGGGGCGGGGACGGGCGAGGTTGCTGTTCCATGCCTCCGAAGCTTCAGCCGACGGCAGCCGCAAGCTTGACAAGCTGGCCCAGCCGGGAGTGGACCGGATCGTTATTTTCCATTCCGACGAATTGGATTTGGCGTTTGGCCGGTCAAATGTGGTACACGCAGCCGTTGCCAAGGGAGGGCTTGCCGAAAAGCTCGTTCTCGGTGTGCGCCGGATAGAGATGTTTGAGGCCCTTGGCGGGCCTGAGGGACCTGAAGAGAGAGTATGACTGACAGCAACGACAATGACCGCAAGTCCGACGGCAACCGTGCCGGCGGCGGGACCCTGACCATCAAGCGCCCCCCGATCGAACAGAGCCGGGTGAAGCAGAGCTTTGCCCATGGTCGCAGCAAGACCGTGGTCGTCGAGACCAAGCGCAAGCGCTTCGACGATGGCAAGCCCGCGACCTCGCCTGAGCCTCGCACCACAGTATTCCAGCAGCAGCCGAAGGTTGCCGCACCTGCTCAGCCAGCTGGTTCTGCAGCAAAGCCGCCGCCGCGCCCGGCGCAGCGCTCTGGCGTCGTTCTTCGCACCCTGACGGCCGAGGAAAAAGATGCGCGTGACCGCGCTCTTGCCGGCGCCCGCGTGCGTGAGGCCGAAGACCGCAAGCGCCAGGAAGAAGAAGCCAAGCTCCGCACCGCGCAGGAACAGGTCGAGCACCTGGAGCGCGAAGCTGCCGACAAGCGCAAGGCCGAGGAAGACGTCCGCCACAAGATCGAGGAAGAGGGCAAGCGCAAGGCCGAGGAAGCCGCGCGCAAGCTGGCGCCTAAGCCCGCTGCATCTGCCGCTCCCGCTGCTTCAAATATCGTGACGCCTGCCACGGCTCCGATGAAGGCCTCGACGGTGACGGCCAAGCGCCCGAGCCATGATGAGGAAGAATCGTCCGCCCCGCGCACCCTTCGCGTGGGCTCTGGCCCCATCAAGCGTGAGATCAAGGCGCCTGCACCTGCGCGCGCCAAGGTTGGCGACGACAAGCGCCGCGGCCGCCTCACCGTTGCCAATGCACTGGAAGAATCGGAAGAACGCGCACGGTCCGTTGCTGCCTTCCGCCGCCGCACCGAGCGTCTGAAGAAGCAGGCGCAAGGGTTCCAGATGCCGACCGAGAAGATGAGCCGCGAGGTCGTCATTCCGGAAGCGATCACTATCCAGGAACTCGCCAACCGCATGGCGGAGCGCGCCGTCGACATCATCAAGATGCTGATGAAGCAGGGCAACATGCATACGATCAATGACGTGATCGATGCCGATACCGCCCAGATCATCGCCGAGGAAATGGGCCACAAGGTCAAGCGCGTGTCCGAAGCCGACGTCGTCGAAGGCCTGACGGGCGACAGCGATACCGACGAACAGCTGAAATCCCGCGCGCCGGTCGTCACCATCATGGGCCACGTCGACCACGGCAAGACCTCGCTTCTCGATGCGCTGCGGAAAACCAATGTCGTCTCGGGCGAAGCCGGTGGCATCACCCAGCATATCGGCGCCTATCAGGTCGAAACCAGGAATGGCGTCGTCACCTTCATCGACACGCCGGGCCACGAAGCCTTCACGGCCATGCGCGCACGCGGTGCGAAGGCCACCGATATCGTGGTGCTCGTCGTTGCAGCCGATGACGGCGTGATGCCGCAGACGGTGGAAGCGATCAACCATGCGCGTGCGGCACAAGTGCCGATCATCGTCGCCATCAACAAGATCGACAAGCCGACCGCCAAGCCCGAGCGCGTTCGCAGCGAATTGCTGCGCTACGATATCGTTGTCGAAAGCATGGGCGGCGATACGCTGGAAATCGAAGTGTCGGCGCTGAAGGGCACCAATCTCGACAAACTGCTCGACATCATCCTGCTGCAGTCGGAAGTGCTGGACTTGAAAGCCAATCCGGACCGCGAGGCCGGTGGCCTCGTCGTCGAAGCACAGCTTGACAAGGGCCGCGGGCCCGTTGCCACCGTTCTGGTGCAGCGCGGCACATTGAAGCTTGGCGACATCTTCGTTGCAGGTTCCGCCTGGGGCCGCGTGCGTGCCCTCGTCAACGACAAGGGCATCCAGGTGAAAGAGGCCTTGCCTTCGACTCCGGTTGAGGTTCTTGGCCTCAACTCTGCGCCGGAAGCGGGCGACCAGTTCGACGTCGTGATGAGCGAGGCCCGGGCCCGCGAGGTGACGGATTATCGCGAGAGGAAGCGCCGCGAGACCCGTGGCGCATCAGGAACGCGCTCGTCGCTCGAGCAGATGATGTCGGCCATGAAGGACGGGAACGTCAAGGAGTTCCCGATCCTCGTCAAGGCCGACGTTCAAGGCTCGGCGGAAGCCATTGTCCAGGCGCTGGAAAAGATCGGCAACGAGGAAATCCGCAGCCGCGTCATCCACTATGCGGTGGGCGGCATCAACGAGAGCGACATCGGGCTTTCGGAAGCCTCCCGCGCCGTGGTTCTGGGCTTCAACGTCCGTGCGTCGAGCCAGGCGCGCGCCGCGGCCGAGCGTGCAGGCATCGAAATCCGCTACTACAACATCATCTACGACCTGGTGGACGAC
>JBKJQU010000164.1:0-4034 GCA_046594995.1 Aestuariivirga sp. | reverse complement strand
CCGCCGTCACTCCGGAAGGCCGCATTACCTATGCCGACCTTGGCCTTTGGGATGATGCGCAGATCGCGCCATTGAAGCGTATCGTGGAATTCCTGCACGCGCATGGCTCCGCTGCCGGCATCCAGCTGGCTCATGCGGGTCGCAAGGCGTCCTCTACCATTCCGTGGCGCGGCGCATTCAACGAAACCGAGGAAGAGAGGAAAGCACTCGCCTTCGAAAGCTGGACGCCCGTTGCACCATCAGCAGAGCGGCACATGGCTTCGTTCCCAATTCCCGAGGCGCTGGATCATGCCGGCATGGCGCGCATTCTCCATGGCTGGGTAGCTGCGACAAAGCGCAGCCTCGCCGCTGGCTTCGACATGATCGAGCTTCACTCCGCTCATGGTTATCTGCTGAACCAGTTCCTTTCACCCATCGCCAACAAGCGTGACGACAAATACGGCGGCAGCCTTGAAAACCGGATGCGCTTTCCGTTGGAAGTCGCTGCGGCGGTGCGCAAGGCATGGCCAGAGGACAAGCCCCTCTTCGCGCGCATTTCTGTAACCGACTGGATCGAGGGCGGCGCCACCATCGAGGACAATGTCGAATATGCGAAGCGCTTGGAGGAGATCGGCTATGATCTCATCCACTGTTCATCCAGCGGCTTCGATGGTGCGAAAATTCCGGTCGGCCCGCTCTACCAGGTGCCACTCGCCGAAGCGGTGCGAAAGGGCTCCAATGTCGCAACCGCCGCCGTGGGATTGATTACCAAGCCACAGGAAGCCGAGCACATTCTGGCATCAGGACAGGCCGATATCGTTGCGCTGGCCCGCCAAGCGCTGGATGATCCGAACTGGCCACTCCACGCCATGCGCGAACTCGACAGTGGAGACGTGTATGCCGCCTGGCCGCAGCAGGCGGGCTATGCCATCCGCAACAAGAACCGTGCGCTGAAGAAGTAGGGCGCGCCCCTACTCCTGCATCGGCGTTGCGCGCGCGCCGCGCTGCCACGCGCGGAGGCAAAGATATTCCATGATGAGGCCGCAGGCAGCGCCCGAGGTGATGTCGGCGTGATCATAGGGTGGCGACACTTCCACCATGTCCATGGCCACGAAGTTGATGTCTGTCAGCTTGCGCATAATGGATGCCGCCTGATGATAGGTGAGGCCACCGGGGATTGGCGTTCCGGTGCCGGGTGCTGCGGAAGGATCGAGGCAATCGATATCGAAGGTGAGGTAGGCCTTGTTGGCGCCCACCACATCCTTCACGATCTGAGCAATCGCTGCGGATGAACTTTCATGCACTTCATCGGCATAGACGAGACGGAAGCCATAGGTCTTCTCGCCGGTGAACACTGTACGAAGCCCGATTTGCACAGACTTCTTCGGATCGATCAGCCCTTCGCGCACCGCATAGCCGAACATCGTGCCGTGGTCGATGCGGCCGCCGTCGTCCGGCTCCACATCGCGGTGTGCATCGAAATGGATGAGCGACAGGGCCCCGTGCTTCTTCGCATGTGCCTTCAGCAGCGGATATGAAATATAGTGATCGCCGCCGAGCGAGATCATCTCGGCACCGGACGAGATAATATTCGTCGCATGATCTTCCAGCGCCTGCGGGAAATTTTCCTTGCGGCCCCAGTCAAAGAAGCAATCACCGTAGTCGATCACGGCCAGCGTATCGAAGGGATCGAAATTCCATGGCCAGAACGGACCCCAGGCATTCTCGGCGGAAGCCTTGCGGATGCCCTCCGGCCCCATGCGCGTGCCAGAGCGATGCGAAACGGCCTGGTCGAAGGGAATGCCCGTCACCGCGATATCGACGCCCGTGAGGTCGCGAGTATATTTACGCCGCATGAATGAAAGTGCGCCGGCATAGGTCGGCTCCCACTGCGTGCCTTTCAGGCTTTCGCGGCGAAAGGCATTGTCTCCCGGAAGGGAGCCCATGTTGTTCATTTCGAGAGACATGCTCTACTCCGTGAGGATGATCGAATCTTCGGGCGCCCATTGCACCCACACTTTCTGGCCGCGCACCACGCCCGCACCGCCGAGGCGCGTATCGTTCTGCACATTGACGGATAAATTGAGCCCGTCCTTGCCTTCGATGACCACGTGGCTGGTGTCACCATAATAGGCAACGTCGCGCACAGTTCCTTCGAGCTTCACGGCGCCCGCCGTCTCGGGCTTGCCCTTGCTGATCCTCAGCTTCTCGGGCCGCACCGCGATCGAGACATTGCTGCCCACCAACTTGTCACTGACGATGTCGATTTTGCCGAGGCCTTTCGCCTCGCAGGAAATGGCGTTGCCCTTCTGGCCCAGCACCTTCGCGTCGATGAGATTCACCTTGCCGATGAAATCTGCCACGAAACGGTTCCGTGGATGCTCATAGAGTTCGGAAGGCGTTGCGATCTGCTGGACCGCGCCCTTGTCCATCACGGCAATGCGGCTTGCCATGGAGAGCGCTTCATCCTGGTCGTGGGTCACGATGATGAAGGTGATGCCAACAGTTTCCTGCAGCGTGGTCAGTTCCATCCGCATGTCATCGCGGAGCTTTGCATCCAGAGCCGAGAGCGGTTCATCAAGCAGCAACACCTTGGGGCGCTTCACCAGAGCGCGCGCCAGCGCCACGCGCTGCCGTTGACCGCCGGACATCTGGTCGGGCTTCCTGTCAGCTAAAGCCGTCAGCTTCACCATCTCAAGCCCTTCGGCCACGCGGCGCTTGATTTCGCTCGATTCGACACCCGTGACTTTCAGGCCATAGGCGACGTTTTGCGCCACCGTCATATGCGGGAACACGGCATAGGACTGGAACACCATGTTGGTGGGCCGCTTGTTGGGCGGCGTCAGCGCCATGTTCTCACCGCCGATGATGATCTGTCCCGCCGTTGGCGTTTCGAGTCCGGAAATCATGCGCAGCAGCGTGGTCTTTCCGCAGCCCGAAGGCCCCAGAAGCGCAAAGAATTCATTCTGTGCGATGTCGATCGAGACATCGTCGACGGCGATGACGCCGCCTGGAAATTTCTTCGAGACATTGCGGATGGCAACAATTGGTTCGGACATCGTTCAACCCTTGCGCGGCTTTGGAGGAGCCTGAAGTTTCATGGCGAGTACGGTGGCAACGACGGTGATGACGATCAGCACCGTCGAGGCTGCATTGATTTCTGGAGACACACCGCGGCGCACCAGCGAATAGACTTTCACTGGGAAGGTCACCGTTTCGGGGCCGGAGGTGAAGAAGGTGATGACGAAGTCATCGAGCGACAGCGTGAAGGCCAGCAGCGCGCCGGCGATAAGACCGGGCTTCATGAAGGGCACGATGATGGACCAGAAGGTCTGCCATTCGCTGGCGCCCAGGTCTTTCGACGCCTCTTCGAGTTGCCGGTTGAACCCCACGAGCCGTGATCGCACGACAACCGCAACGAAGGGGAAACAGAACGATACATGCGCGATGACGATGTTGCCGAGGTTGATGGGCCAGGGCATCGACACGAAGAAATCCATCATGCCGGAATTGACGAAGAACAGCAGCAGCGCCACGCCCATGCAGATTTCGGGGATGACGATGGGCAACGCCATGAAGCCTTCGTATCCGCCCTTGAAGGGAAACTTGAAGCGCCACAGCATGAGCGCCACCAGCGCACCCAGCACAGTTGCGATCAACGTTGCCAGGAATGCAATGACCAAAGAGTTGGTCAGTGCCTCGATCAGCGAGGCGTTGTTCCAGGCCTTGGTATAGTTGTCGAGCGTGAAGCCGCGCCACACGATGCCGCGCTTGTCGGTGTTGAAGGAGAACGCAACCAGCGTGATGATCGGCGCATAAAGCAGGAAGAAGATCGCGCCGAACAGAATCTTCAGCCACAGCCTGCTGCCGTAGTCGAGTGGGCCCTGCCCCGGTTTCAGGTCCTTGGCCATCAGACGTCCGCTCCCTTGCTGCGGCTGGCAATCAACCAGCGAAGCGCCAGTGCGCCAAAGGTCGCATACATCAGCAAGAACGAAAGTGCGGCACCGAACGGCCAGTCATTCGCGGCCTTGAACTGCCGCTCTATGACGTTGCCG
>JBKJQU010000128.1:0-2793 GCA_046594995.1 Aestuariivirga sp. | reverse complement strand
TCGGTAGCCCCATTCTCCTTCAAATCGAGAGCGAGACTTTCCTTCGAACGATTGGTCCACACGAAATGGCTGGCAAGCCCGCGCGCCCGGGTGTCATAGACGCGCGCAAAGTCGCCGCCGTCCGGCCGCTGGACCTTGATGACGCGGGCCCCCTGATCGGCAAGCAGGCGCGTGCAATAGGGTGCCGCAATTGCCTGCTCCAGCGAAACCACCAGCAATCCGTCGAGCGGACGGCTCATACCGGACTTACGCTTTGTCGAATCGAATCGTTTGCGCGCCGTCCCAGAGTGTTCGCCTTCCGATTTCGGGTAGTCTTTCCAGCCCTGACGTCAGCGTGACGAAATGATTGCCGGCAAGCTGGCCCATCTTGCTGGCGAAATGCACGCCGCCATAGGCAAGAAGTATCTCGGTTTCAGAGATGCCGCCGGGATAAAGCAGGATCTGTCCCGGTGCCGGGAAGCTGGTATGGTTTTCATATCCCACTCCGAAATCGAGATCGCCCAGCGGAATCCACACTGCTTCACCGCTCCACCGGACATGCACGATCTTGCCGGTGAAGGGCAGGTGGCGGAGGAAGGCAGCGCAAGTCTTCGGCGCCTTTTCCGTTTCAAGCTGCGCCTGAAACACAATGTCCGAAATGGTCACACTGAGCGCCGTCATTGATTTTTCCTGTCGTTGTTGTTGCGGTTCGAATGGCAGATTTCCGGCAATTCCAACGGCACATCGATTGATGCGAATTTCTTCTTAAATGCCGTTGGCGGGTAACTAAACACCTATACAATATAAAGAAGATGGTGGATTTTTCAAATTCAACATGGTTCTATTCTCCCATTGCAGGGTTCCACCACGCCGCAACGCCGGCTAAAACGGGAGACGTCAGTAATGGCAAAGAAGGAAATCATCTGTGCATTCGGCACCGATATCGACTCAGTCGCAGGACAGATCGGCTCTTATGGCGGCGGCGATTCGCCATCCGACATCCAGCGCGGCATCTTTGCCAGCGAAGTGGGCAACATCCGCCTGCTCAACCTGTTCAAGAAGTACAAGCTCAAGACCAGCTTCTTCATCCCGGGCCACTCGATCGAAACCTTTCCTGACCAGGTGAAACGCATTGCCGATGAAGGCCACGAGATCGGCGCGCACGGCTATCTGCACGAGAACCCGATCGCCATGACGCCGACCCAGGAAGAGGCGGTGCTGGTGAAGTCCATCGAACTCATTGAGAAGCTTTCCGGCCATAAGCCGCGCGGCTATGTGGCGCCGTGGTGGGAAATGTCGGCCTCGACCGCCGCTCTCCTGCAGAAGTATGGTTTCAAATATGACCACAGCCAGGGCTATCGCGACTTCCAGCCCTTCTATGCCCGTGTCGGCGACTCCTGGAACGTGATTGACTATTCCAAGAAAGCCGAGGAGTGGATGCACCCCTTGAAGCACGGCTCGGAGATCGATCTCGTTGAGATCGGCGCAAACTGGTATGTCGACGACCTGCCGCCGATGATGTTCATGAAGAAGGTTCCGAACAGCCATGGCTTCGTCAACCCGCGCGACATCGAACAGATGTGGCGCGACCAGTTTGACTGGGTCTATCGCGAGATGGATTATGGCGTGTTCCCCTTTACCATCCATCCCGACGTCAGCGGCCGTCCGCAGGTACTGCTGATGCTCGAGCGTCTCATCGAGTACATCAACGGTCATGATGGCGTGAAGTGGATGACCTTCGAAGAGATCGCCGACGATTTCCGCAAGCGCTTCCCCTTCGCGGGTGGCAAGCGTCCGGAAGTCATCTGAACCTGAACAGTCATGGGCGGCATGATGAATGCCGCCCATTCGATTCCACGAGCGAGTGATTTCATGTGCGCGAACTGCGGCTTTCCGGCGGCTCCCGGGCATTGGACAGAAGCAGGCGCCGCAACGGGGCCTGACCGGCTGCGCGAAAGGTTCCGCCGGGCGCAAGTGCTGCATTCGGTGCTGCGGCCTTATGGCCTCACCGCCTATGATGGCGGTCTTGTACCGGGCATCCAGATTTCAACCCTTTCCGGCAACCAGTCCATCGTGCTCACACTTGAAGATGTGTGGACCCTCGCCGAGCAATTGACAGGTCACGCCATCGACCCGCTCGACCCGCGCTTCACGGGAGATACGGAAGGGGCCGCCTGATATGGCCGCCCATGCCGAGACCCGTTTGAGACTCGCCATTCTTGGTGGCTATCTCGGCTCCGGCAAGACGACCTGGCTTCGTCATCAACTCCATGCAGGGCGCTTCAGGGATGCTTTCGTCATTGTCAACGAGGCAGCCGACACGCCGGTTGATGATGCGCTGCTTGGACAGTCCACGAAGCTCGCCATTCTGGCAGGTGGCTGTGTGTGCTGCACGGCCAGGGCCGATCTCATCTCATTGTTGAGGAGAATTTGCAACGAGCGTAGCCAGACGGCATCGAGTGCGGCACGGCTGGAGCAGATCGTTCTCGAAACCAGCGGCCTAGCCGATCCGGGACCGATCGTCGATGCGATCCGGTCCGACCCGGTGCTCGTCTATCATATCGTGGTGAACGAGATCATCGTCGCGGTAGACGCGCTGCACGCCCTCAGCCAGCTCGGAAGCGAGCCCCTTGGCCGCCGCCAGATCGAGATCGCGGATCATCTTGTTGTCACAAAGGTCGATGTTGCGGAGGAAGGTGGTCTCAATGGCTTGCTCGCCACGCTGGCGCGCCTCAATCCGGGCGCGCGTCTGACCGGAGCGGCCAAGGGAACCAAGGTGCCCTTGCCGGATTTTCACGATGCGGTGCCTGAGGA
>JBKJQU010000225.1:0-4333 GCA_046594995.1 Aestuariivirga sp. | reverse complement strand
CGATGTCGGCGGCAACATCGGCAAGGCCGTGTTCCTGCTGCGCCAACCGGTGAAGGGACGCATCTACGTGCTGGAGCTTTCATCTTTCCAGATCGATCTCATGCCCGGCCTCAAGCCGGATGTGGGCATTCTTACCAACCTCACGCCCGACCATCTGGACCGTCACGGCACAATGGAGAACTATGCCGCCGTGAAGGCGCGCATGTTTGCGAAGCAATGCAAGGGCGATACGGCCTTGTGCGGCGTCGATGACGGCTGGTCTGCATCGATTGCAGACAAGGCACGAAAGACCGGTGCCGACGTGCGCAAGGTTTCGGTCGCCGAAGGATTGCCCGATGGCATTTCCGCTTTCGATGGAACCTTGCGCGACCAGCGCCGCGGCCTTGCCGAAGTCCAGATCGATCTTCGCAACATGCCGGCACTCAAAGGATGGCACAACTGGCAGAACGCCTGCATGGCCTATGGCGCGGGGCGCGCATTCGGTGTCGAAACTTCCCTCATCGCCGATGCCATGAAGAGCTTCCCCGGACTTGCGCACCGCATGCAACAGGTCGCGACCGCAGAAGGCATTGCGTTCATCAACGATTCCAAAGCCACCAATGCGGATGCGGCGGAGAAGGCATTGTTGTCCTTCGATACGATCTACTGGATCGCCGGCGGTATTGCGAAGTCGGGCGGCATCGAGCCATTGAGGCCGTTCTTCGGCCGCGTGGCGCGCACCTATCTCATCGGCCAATCGAGCGACCAGTTCGCCGCGACGCTGGGCGATATCATGCCCGTCGAAAAAAGCGGCACGTTGGAAGCGGCGGTGGCTTCGGCGTTGCGCGATGCGAAGGCCGATGGCAGGCAAGGCGCCGTCATCCTGCTGTCGCCGGCCTGCGCCTCGTTCGACCAGTTCCCGAATTTCGAAGTGCGCGGCGATGCCTTCGTCAAGGCCGTTGCCGCACTTCCCGGCGTTCAGATGACCATCGGAGGAGACAGCCATGCTGCTCGGACGTAGCGACCGCGGACTTCTTGCACAGTGGTGGTTCACGGTGGACAGGGGCCTCATGTCGGCCGTGCTCCTCCTTATGGCGTCCGGCGTCCTGATCAGCATGGCCGCGAGCCCGCCCGTTGCCGAGCGCATTGGCATCGATACGTTTCACTTCTTCAAGAGCCAGCTTCTCTATCTGGTGCCCGCTGTCTTCGTGCTCGTCAGTCTTTCCTTCTTCACGCCGCGGCTTGCGCGCCGCGCCGGGTTGCTCGTCTTTTTCGCCTCATTGGCACTGATGGTGGCGGCACTGTTCTTCGGGCCCGAGATCAAGGGCGCGCATCGCTGGATCAATGTCGGGCCGATCAATCTTCAGCCGTCCGAACTGGCGAAGCCCAGCTTCGTGATCGTTGCAGCGTGGTTTCTTGCCGAGAATACCAAGCGGCCAGAGCTTCCCGGTCAATGGATCGCCGGACTGATGGCGATCATCTTCGTCGGACTCCTCATCCTCCAGCCGGACTTCGGGCAGACGGCGCTCGTCATCCTCACCTTCGGTTCGATGCTGCTGATCTATGGCATTTCGTGGATCGCCGTCGTGGGCCTTGGCGGCCTTGCGGTTGCGGGTATGCTGGCGACCTACGCGCTGGTGCCGCATGTGAAATCGCGTGTGGACCGCTTCCTCAGCCCGGACAAGGGCGATACATTCCAGGTCGATACCGCGATCCAGGCTTTCAACAATGGCGGCTTCATGGGAACGGGCCCCGGCGGCGGCGAGGCAAAGCTGGTGCTTCCCGACGCGCATACGGACTTCACCTTCGCGGTGGTAGGCGAGGAGTTTGGCCTCATCGCCTGCCTGCTGTTGATGGCGCTGTTCGCCTTCGTCGTGCTGCGGGTGCTGGCGCGCGCGAAGTCCGAGGCCGATCCATTTCCGGCTCTTGCCATGAGCGGCCTGGCGCTGATCTTCGGCTTCCAGGCCATCATCAACATGGGCGTGAATGTGGCGCTGCTGCCCGCCAAGGGCATGACGCTGCCATTCATTTCCTATGGTGGCTCATCCTTGATCGGCATGGCCTTTGCCATGGGCATGGTGCTGGCACTGGGCCGCAGGCGCCCCGGTGTGCAATCAAGTGTCTCGGCCTTCACGCCGGCCTTCGCGTAGATGGCAGAACAAGGCACCATCGTTCTTGCGGCAGGCGGAACCGGCGGGCATCTGTTTCCCGCGCAGGCGCTGGCCGAGGAACTGAACCGGCGCGGTTATTCCGTTCATCTGATGACGGATGAACGCGTGCGCGATTACGGCAAGTCCTTTCCCGCCGCCGAAACGCATATTGTCCATGCGGCGACCATCACGCCGTCACAACCGCTGAAGGTGACGGGGCAACTTCTGAAGCTTTACGGCGGCTATCGCGCGGCCTGCGCCATCCTCAGGCGGGTGAAGCCGCTGGCCGTCGTGGGCTTCGGCGGCTATCCGTCTTTTCCGCCGATCCTTGCGGCTTCGCGCCTCAAGATTCCATCCTGCGTGCATGACCAGAACGCGGTAATGGGCCGCGCCAACCGCGTGCTGGCGAAATGGGCCGATGCGGTGGCCTCGTCCTTTCCCGATCTGCTGGGACTTCCTCCGCAAGCGAAATCAAAACTCATCTTCACCGGAAACCCGGTGCGCGATGTTGCGCTGAAGCAGCAGGCCGCACCTTATCCAGCCTTCGATCACTTCAATCTTCTCGTCTTCGGCGGCAGCCAGGGCGCGCAGTTTTTCGGCGAGTTCATGCCGGAGGTTTTTGCTGCCATGAGCGTGCAGGACCGCAAGGACCTGCGCGTCACCCAGCAGGTACGGGCCGAGAACATGGACGCGGTGAAATCCGCCTATGCAGCATTGGGCCTCGATTGCGAACTGAACCCGTTCTTCATGGACATGCCGGCGCGCATTGCTGCATCCCATCTCGTCATCTGCCGTTCGGGCGCATCGACCATCGCGGAGCTTGGCGTCATCGGGCGGCCTGCCATCATGGTGCCGCTGCCGCATGCGCTCGACAATGACCAATTGCGCAATGCCGAAAGCTTCGCATCAGCGGGTGCCGGATGGGTTCATCCGCAATCTTCGCTCGAGCCGAAAGCCTTTGCCGCATTCCTGACAAAGCTTCGCTCTCAACACGCACAACTTCAACAGGCGGCAGCCGCCGCGCTGGGCCACGGAATACCCGATGCGGCCCGGAGGCTCGCCGATCTCACCGAAAAGATTGCAGGGAAAAAAATCACATGAAACTGCCGCGCGACGTAGGCCCCATCCATTTCATCGGCATCGGCGGCATCGGCATGAGCGGCATCGCCGAGGTCATGGCGACGCTTGGCTACAAGGTGCAGGGCTCGGACCTCAACGACAATTACAATGTCACGCGGCTGCGCAAGGCGGGAATCGAGGTCTTCATCGGCCACAAGGCCGAAAACGTCGGGGATGCCCAGGTTGTCGTCGTGTCGTCCGCCGTGAAGGACGGCAACCCGGAATTGATCGAGGCGCGCAATCGCTATCTCCCCATCGTGCGCCGTGCCGAAATGCTGGCCGAACTGATGCGATTCAAGTCCTGCGTCGCCGTTGGCGGCACGCATGGCAAGACAACGACGACATCGCTCGTCGCGGCGCTTCTCGATGCGGGCGGGCTTGATCCCACCGTCATCAACGGCGGCATCATCAATGCTTATGGCACCAATGCACGCCTCGGCAAGGGCGAGTGGATGGTGGTCGAGTCGGATGAGTCCGATGGCACCTTTGTCAAGCTTCCTGCCGATATCGTCATCGTCACCAACATCGATCCTGAGCATCTCGATCATTACGGCACCTTCGAAAAGGCCAAGGAAGCCTTCCTCGCCTTCGTCGAGAACATTCCCTTCTATGGCTTTGCCGTCATGTGCATCGATCATCCCGTGGTGCAGGAAATGATCGGCCAGGTACGGGACCGCCGTGTCATCACCTATGGCCGCAGCCCCCAGGCGGACGTGCGGCTGATGGATGTGAACTACATCGATGGCGAGACGCGCTTCTCCGTGCGCCTCACCAATCGCCGCACTGGCGTCACGCATGATATCAACAGCCTGAGCCTCGCGATCCCCGGCGACCACAATGCCATGAACTCGACGGCGGCGTTGGCCGTGGCGAAGGAACTGGGACTTTCGGATGACGATATTCGCAAAGGCTTCAAGAGCTTCACCGGCGTCAAGCGCCGCTTCACCCGCACGGGAGCCCACAATGGCGTGACCGTCTATGACGACTATGGTCATCACCCGGTGGAAATTTCCGCCGTGCTGCATGCGGCGCGGCGCGTCACGCAAGGAAAAGTCGTGGCGGTGATGCAGCCGCACCGCTACACG
>JBKJQU010000312.1:0-7627 GCA_046594995.1 Aestuariivirga sp. | reverse complement strand
CAACGCAGCCCAGAAGCATGTCTGGCGCTGCCGGATCGTTGTGCTCACCGCCGAGGGGGTAGGGACGAATGAGATCATGCGCCAGACTCGCACACTGTAAGCCCGGCGGGAATCCCCAACGGGAATCAAATGTCAGATTTTATCCACTAGCGGGTGTGCGGCTATTTCGAAAGCCGCATTCCCGTTACTTTTCTTCCAATCTCGCGGAAGGCCATCGAGAGCTGATCGGACGTCGCTGCCAGATAGGCATTGCCCGGGCTGGTCGCACAGTCCGTCAGCGTCTGCTTCACGATTTCCAGCTTCTCGATGTCGAAGCCCACGGTGTAAATGACGATGCCCTTTTTCTTCATCGCATCGCAAAGCTTCTGCACCTGCGAAATGGCCGATCCATTAGGCGCGTTGCAGTCGATCTTGTCTTCGTCGGCGCCGCTGCCGTGGGTGGAGGACTTCGCGATCACGCCATTGCAATAGCTGGAATTGAACTCCCCGTCCGTCATGATGACGGTTATCTTTTTCACGTTCTTCGTGCCATAGGCGGCCGGCTGATTTGCCCCGTTCCAGATTCCGAAGTCGCGTGACAGCACATACCAACCCCAGGCGACGCCCACTTGCGATGCCGTGGAGCCGCTGCCATCAAGCTGGTCGATGACTGCCGCAAGCCGCGTCTTGTTGGCCGTAAGCGGAATAAGTTCGTGCTGAATGCACGGATTGTTCGGACTGGGATAGTTGAACCCCACCGGGTACGTCAGGGCCGAGGCATCGGTATAAGCTTCCTGGCCGATCCGCTCGCTCACGCACGTGCTTACAGCGAAGGACTTGTTGTTCCTGAACTGGTTCCTGAACCTGAAGAACTGGCATCCCGGTGCGCTGCAGGTTCCACCCGCCACCGTGCCGCGCACGATATCTGCAAGTGCGCCTACGTTCACGCCCATTGAGTAGGGAACGATTGCCGCCTTTGAATAAAACAGCGTCTGCTTTTCCCATACAACGACATTGATGAAGTCCTTGGCGGCAATCTTCAGTGCGGCGATCCGGGCGCCCTTCATCGATCCCGTGGCGTCGAGCACCAGCGAGACTTCGATATTGTTTCCGGACCGCGTCACTTCGGCGGACACGGGCACGTCAACACTCGGAATTCCCACTATGCTCATGAAGCTCGTCTTGAAACGCGCAGTGGCGGACAGGGTGATGACATTGTCCTTGTAGTCGAGACTGAGCCTGACCAGTTCGCCATGCTCGGCCTGATCGAAATTCTGCTGCATGGCCACACCTGCCAGGGACAGCATTTCACCCTGCTTCTCAAGACTAGAGCTGCCGACCTGCAGCACCGCGGCGTCTGCGGCAGCTGAAAGGCTGGTGCGCGCCACGGTCAATCGCCCGAAATCCACTGCCACGCCCGAGGCGAGGACGAGTACAAACGCTGCAAAGGCGAATAGAACCGAGACATTGCCATGCTCGCCGCCGCAACGGCGGAAGAACTTGGCCATCTGCTGCATCTGCTGACGAAACCGGATCAGGAACATGACGTTCCCATCGCAAGCGCCGCTTGTGCGGACCTGACGCAGTCAGGTCATCCAGCGCCGGTTTTGCAGCTCGTGGAACTCAGTCCCTGTAATCTGCGGCTTCAACACCGGGCGACGGAGCCGTGAGCATGCAGAACAGGCCATCCCTGCGATGTTCGATGACGACCGCACCACCGAAGTCGGAGCTGAATACGCGCTCGAGCAGGAAAGTGCCGAAGCCACGCCGCGATGGCATGCTGACTTCGGGCCCGCCCTCCTCCTGCCAGCGCCAGACGAAGGCTTCCTCATTCGCGGGTGTGGAGAGATCGTTCGACCAAGAAATCGTAACGCGGCCATCGGGCTTCGACAGTGCGCCGTATTTCATCGCATTGGTGGCAAGTTCGTTGACCGCCAGGGCCATGGTCAAGCCCATGCGCGGATGCAGCGACAGCGCCGGGCCGGAAATCCGGATCTGCTCAAGCGGCAGCGCCGCGACCGTTGCCTCGATCACCTGCTGCATCGAAGCACCACGCCACTTCGTCTCGTTCATGATGTCATGAGCTTCCCCCAGCGACCTGAGACGATGCAGGAAGGCTTCGCGTGCCGTATCGATATCGGCATTCTTCAACGTTCTGGCTGCGATGGCGCTCACCAGCGCGAGCAGGTTCTTGATGCGATGCTCAAGTTCGTGGGTGAGAATCTTCTGACGGGCTTCCGATTCTCGGCGGTCGGTTACATCCTGAACGACGCCGAACATCTTGATCGGGTTGCCTTGCGCATCGAAGATGAAATCGATGGTGCGCGCCAGCCAGCGAATTTCGCCCGTGTCGGGACGCCTGATCCGATATTCCACGTGCGAGGCCGCGTTGCCGGTTGCGCGGGTCTCAGCCGTTGATGTGATATGACGGTCCTCCGGAACGACAATCGCTTCGATGTCCGCGATGCTGATGCTGTCGCGCGGGCTCAGGCCCCATATCGACCAGAAGCTTTTGGAGCCGAACACCATGCCACTGGCGATATCCACCTCGAGCGATGCGATGCCTGCGGCCTTCTGGGCGAGGTTCAGACGACGTTCGCTTTCCTCGAGGGCCTGGGCAGTTTTCCGTTGCTCGTCGAAATCGGTGTTGGTGCCGATCCACTGCAGGATCGAATCGTCAACGTCGCGGATCGAAACCGCACGCGCGATGTGCCAGCGGTACTGTCCATCGGCGCGTTGCAGTCTGAATTCCACTTCATAATCGTTGCCCGTTGCACAGGCATCGCCCCAGCGCTTTGCCACCGCTGGAACATCGTCTGGGTGAACGATCGTAGCCCACTTGTCGCCGTCGAGTTCTCCTGTGGCCTTGCCGGCATATTCATAGACCCGGTTGTTGAACCAGTTGAGATGCCCGCCCGCACTTGCCGTCCAGACATGGTTTGGCATGGAACCGGCGAAGGCCCGGAAGCGCGCTTCGCTCTTTCGCAGCGAAACTTCCGCGATCTGGCGCTCGGTGACGTCCATCCCCTGGACATAGATGCCCATCACCTGGCCTGCGGGATCGCGGATGGGCTGATAAATCAGATCAATGTGGCGCGTCTCGGTCTGCCCGCCCGGAAGCCTCTGGATGTTGGCCTTGACGCCCGAACCGACGAAAGCCTCGCCCGTCGTATAAACCTTGTCGAGCAGTTCGAAGAAGCCCTGCCCTTCAATTTCAGGCAGCGCCTTGCGCACGGTCAATCCCAGCACGTCGCGGTGGCCGACGAGCTGCATGTAGGCGAGATTGGTCAACTCAAACACATGCTCGGGGCCTGAAAGTACGGCGACGAAGCCGGGTGCCTGCTCGAACATCTGGCGCTGGCGCTCGCGTTCGCTGGTGCGCCAGCGTTCAGCCTAAACTTTCGCGGTCGTTTCGACGCAGAAGGCAATGACCCCGGCCGGCACGCCAGCCTCGTCCAGCACCGGGGAATATTCCAGATTCAGCCACACCTGTTCGGGCACGCCCCGCCGGTTCAGCGTGAACTCGATATCGGTATAGGACAGGGTGCCGCCGCCAAGGACCACGTTGGCGACATTGTCGTTGAAGTCGGCGGCCTCGGCCCAGGCTTCGCGCACCGGCATGCCGAGCACTTGAGGATGCCTGCCGCCTGCGATCGCTGCATAACCCTCGTTGTAGATCATGATGCCGTCCCGCCCCCACAGGGTGCAAATCGGCAATTTCGACCGCAAGATGGTCGAAACGGTGATTTTGACATGCTGCGGCCATGCCTCAATCGGCCCAAGACTGGTCGTCGACCAGTCGAAAGCCGCTATGCGTGCAGCAATTTCGCCGCCGCCGCGAAGGAATGGGTGGGCCAAATCCGCAGTACCTGCGGCAGACGCTTCAGGCATGGTGCCCCGCGGTGCATTTCAGCAGCTGTAAGATCAGGCCAAGGTATCGGAATGTTCACAGGAAAGCATAATGATCGCTCCAGACGTAATCAACTCCCGCATGGGGCAAAGTGTTCACTGTTGGACGTTCACAACAAAGGAAGCGTGGAAAATATAAAATTGGTAGCTTCCGGCTAAATGTGCCCCTATAAATTGGCGGATATGGAGTTTGCCATGCGTTTTTCATTCGTTATTCTGGTTGCCGCTTTCGCCTTCGCACCCGCGCCGGCCTTTGCGTATGAGAATTACATTCCGCTTGGCCACAGCTATTCGCCTGAGGATCCCGAGCTGCCCGAATTCAACAGCGAACAGGACAAGCTGAATTCTCAGGTTGATATCTACGAATCGGAAATCTACAACCGGCAGCGCCGCGCCAAGGTTTTTTCGAGCCAGCTTGACCAGTTCAAGAACAACCAGGAATTGAGCGGCGGCAGCGAGTTCATCGACTACTGACGTTCCCCTTTCCCGCCGCCCTGCACTATCAGTGCAGGGTCATCCAGGCGCGTGCCTGGCGCTGGGCCTCGGCCACCTGCGTGTTTGTCATTTCGAGTGCCAGTTCGCGGCGGTAGTGACGGGCATCTTCGCTGCCCTTCAACGCCGCAAGATTGAACCACTTGTGCGCGGTTACATAATCCTGAAGCACATTCCGGCCGATGCAATACATCATGCCGAGTTCGAGCAGAATGTCCGCCGTGGCCGCGTTCGGCGTGATCTCGGCGAATCCGGGTTCCCCCATCGATATACGTGCCATTTGACGTCCCTTTCGATTTCCCTGGTTGCCGCCGGATTTCCGAGTCCCACCTCGAAGATCCGCCGGATGTTCACTGCACTTTGGTGTCTCGTGAACATGGGCTCATATTGATCATGGGCTTCAAAACGCTGGGTTAAGCGGCAGGCTTAAGAGCACGTGCATGGACAGGATGACTGCTTCGTTACAGTCTGCGCAATTTGAATGAAATCAATGCTTTGCGGGCGCGATTACGAGCAATTTACCAAGTCCCGTTCACCAGTGATTCACCGTGGCCGGCAAATCAGGGGTTCAGCGGCACGGCAATCCTGAGCATGATGGGAAAATGATCGGATCCCGACGGGTTGCCGATCTGCTGGCTCTCCGTCACCTTGATGCCAGGCGAGACGAAGATGTGGTCGATGGCAATCTGCGGCAGGTTTGCGTGGCTGGGCCAGGTGGGCAGGTTGGTCAGCCGGTTGAGGTTTGATCGCCGCTCGACCGCCTCGATGATGCGGGAAAAGGGCGTGGCATTGAAATCGCCCATCACCAGTTTGCGGCCGGGCAGTTTCTCGATCAGTTTTGACAGCTCCACCACCTGCCGGAACTGCGCGCGTGAATGCGGAAAACGGATGGTGTGGACGCCCAGCACCGTGATGTTCCCGGCTTCAGGCCCCAGCTTCGCGCGGATATAGGGTGGCCCGTCCCACAAGGCCCTGGCATCGCTCTCGACGATCGGATACTTCGAGAGCACGACGAGATTGCAGTAGTCGATGCCATAGCAGTCGGCCTGATAGGGATAGCGGTCTTTCACCGCCTCCAGAATGCGGCGCTTGTTGGTGCCCATTTCCAGAAGTGTGATGATGTCAGGGTCCATGCGCAGGATTTCCGCCTGCACAGCATCGGCCTGCTCACTCACATAGAGCGTATTGAAGGTTGCGACCTTCAATTGCCGCTCCCCTTCCCCGGCTGCGGAGGCAAAGGACATCGTCTGCCGGCTCGCCAGATGCGGCCAGGCGCCGATCCCCAGAACACCAAGCACGATGATGAGAAACGCCGTCAGCAGCCTGGCGCGCGGCATCAGCAAGCCGATGACAAAGGCGAGGGTGACGATCGCGAATTGCAAGGTGAACTGCGAGAAGACGTCGAAGGCAATCCATAATTGACCGAGCCTGGAGCCGATCAGGCCGGAGAGGCCCAGCAGAAGGCCGAGCTTGCACTCCAACCGTCCGCTCGGTTTCCGTTTCCTGCGGTTGCCGTTGTCCGGCTGAGGCGGGATGGTGTCAGCCGTCGTCTTCAACTGCAGCCTCTGTTACGATTACACGAGTCTGCTCTCCATCGGCAGAATCTGCTCAGGTGTACCAAAGCCCGGAAGGGCCTCAAAGCGTTTCTTCCACGCAAGCACATTCGGATAGGGTGTCAGGTCGATGCTGGCTTCCGCCGCATAGCGCAGCACGCCATAGATGCCGATGTCGGCGATGGTCGGCTTCTTGGCCGCGACCCACTCATTCCGGGCCACCTCATGCTCCAGCGCTGCCAGCGCACCCTTGGCTTCGGTGTCGTACATGATGCGCACTTCATCGCCGAACTGGCGGAACCCGCGCGCACGCGCCCTGAGCCTGAAGATCGGAACGGCCAGCTTGTCCCATTGCCAGAACAGCCATTCGCGGATGCGGTTCTTTTCGAACACCGTCTTGCCGTCGAACTTCTTCAGCGACTCCGACAGATGCTCGAGGATGGCCGCCGATTGCACGTAATAGGTTTGGCCATCGCGGAGTGCGGGAACCTGCCCGTAGCGGTTCTTCACGAGATAATCCGGCATCTTGTGCTGGCCCTCGCGCAGGTTCACGTGGATGTAGGAGAACGGATGCTTGCAGAGGCTGAGCATCAGACCCACCGTATAGGTCGGGCCTGACATGAGAATCCCGTAAAGGGTGAAACGCTGCTTGTCGCCGCCGCCGGACGTTGGAGATGGCTTCCTGGCAACCGGGGCCACCTTTTTGGGCGGAGGCGCTGGCTTTTTCGCCGCCGGTCTTGCCTTCACCGGCGCTTTCTTCTGTAGTGGCTTCGCGGCCTTTTTGACAGCCGACTTTTTCGCAGCCTTTTTGGCTGTCTTTGCCATGATAAAACCCCTCCCGGCCCCTTGTACGCCCACAAAAACTCAGGGTACGGACTATAACCGAGAAAAACGAGAAAGGAAAATCGAAACTAATTTCTTGAAGAAACTCGGTGAATTGGCTCGGCAAAATCCATATTCCGAAGCCTGAAGGTGGAAAATGCGCTGGCCCCCCGTTCACAAACCAGTTCAAATTGTGGACGTAAGATATTGCCCCGGCTTGGTTTTTTTCTTGTGCGACTGATAACCGCCGAATGACTGGGATGTCTCCAGCTCAAATCCCCAGCTTTTCCTTCAGCAGGTCGCTCACCGCTTGCGGGTTTGCCTTGCCGCCGGTAGATTTGATCACTTTCCCCACGAACCAGCCCAGCATGGTGGGCTTGGCCTTCACCTGCTCCACCTTGTCGGGATTGCCGGCAATGATGTCGTCCACCGCCCTGGAAATTGCGCCGGTGTCGGTCACCTGTTTCAAGCCGCGCGCTTCCACGATCTCGGCCGGGTTGCCGCCTTCGGTCCAGACGATCTCGAACACGTCCTTGGCGATCTTGCCGGAAATCGTGCCGGCTGCGATGAGGTCCACGATCTCGCCCAGCTGGGAGGCGGAAACGGGTGTGTTTTCAACGTCCTTGCCTTCCTTGTTGAGGCGCCCGAACAACTCGTTGATGACCCAGTTGGCCGCCGCCTTGCCATCGCGGCCTCGTGCCACCTGCTCGAAGAAGTCGGCGGAAGCGCGCTCGGCGGTCAGCACGGAGGCGTCATAGACGGTGAGGCCGTAGCTCGCCATGAAGCGGGCGATCTTTGCGTCAGGCAGTTCCGGCAAGGTTTCCTCGATCCGGGCGATCCAGCCGTCCTCAAGTTCCAGCGGCAGCAGGTCA
>JBKJQU010000266.1:0-11240 GCA_046594995.1 Aestuariivirga sp. | reverse complement strand
TCAAGCCCGGTGCGGCGGGCGCCTGCGATCGCTATGCAAATCACAATGGAGAGTTGGTGCGGGTCGATCCCCATATCGTGCTGGAACGAACGGTGTCGCATGGCGGACGGCTGGTGCCGTTCCAGGCCGGCGGCGACTGGGACGGCACGCTGGTTCACGAGCCCGATGTCTTTGTCACCGCGATCGGCGCCGGCACCACCTATCCCGACTACAAGCCCGCGCCCTTCATCGTCTCCTCGGAAATCGATGGCGTCGACATGGTCACGGTGGTGACCGAGGGCATCTTCAGTTATTGCGGCGTCAAGGTGAAGATCGATACCGACCGGTACCTGGGGCCTGAAACCGCACCCGTGCGCGTCAATGGTGAGCAGATCGGCCACATGACCACTGCCGAATACGGCTCGCAAATGCTGTCGCTGGGTGGCGTGCATCACTTGACCGGCGGCTCGAAGAAGGAAGGCCGCGTCACCTGCGAGGCGCTTCTCGCGCTGTCGAATTGCCAGCCCGTCGAGGTCACCATCGATGGCGGGGCAACCGTGGTGATGGAAGCCGGCAAGGCGCCAATCATCAATGGCGTTCCGGAAGTCCGCATGCGTGTCGGCTGCGGCTCTGCCACCATCGGAATGTTCGCCAGGCAATGGATGGGCCATGTCGATGAGGTCGTCGTCGTCGACGACCATATCACGGGCGTGCTGTCCGAGCATCAGGCGGGGAAGTTCCTTGGCGTTCCCGAAACCGGCATCAAGATCAGGGGTCACCGCTCGACGCCCGGCCGCTATTTCAAGGTGGCGCAACCGGGAACCGGATGGGGCGGCACCGACTTGACCGATCCACTGGCAATCCTGAAGCCTTTCGATCCGAAGGAAGCATGGCCCGGTCTGCGCATGCTGATGATTTCGACCACGGGAGAACACTTCGCCTATTTCGAGCTGGATGAAAACCGTCAGCCGGTGAAGAAGGAATTGCCTGAGGCACTGGCGCTTTCCGTGGAGCGCATCGCCGAGAACTGCGAGCCCGCGCTGTGTTCAGTCCTGTTCATGGGCGGTGCGGGCGGCTCGCTCCGTGCCGGTGTCACAGAGAATCCTGTGCGGCTCACGAAGTCGGTGAAGGATGCCCTGACGCGCGTCACCTGTGGCGGAGCGCCTGTCTATCTCTGGCCAGGCGGCGGCATCACTTTCATGGCGGATGTGACGAAATTGCCCGCCAACGCTTTTGGCTATGTGCCCACGCCCGCTCTCGTGGCACCCATCGAATTCACCATGACGCGCGCGGATTACGAGGCTTTGGGCGGCCATATGGATAAGATCAGGCGGCTCGAGGATATCCGCAGCCTGCAGGGTCACAAGCGCGTTCCCCCGATCTCCGGCAACCCGTGGCCGCTGGAGCGGGACAGATGATCCGCATGCAGGTCAGCATGCTGCCGGATGGCCGCAGGCTGCATCTGCAGGACGGCCCTATCGACCTCATCATCGGCGCGGAAGGCGAACCAGAACACGTGACGCGCGCCTATGATGTGGCACAGATTCGTTTCTCGACCGTCCTTGATGAACTCTGCGAGGAACTGCCGCTGCTTCGTCAGCCTACGGATCGTCTTCCCGAGGGTGCTGTCGCCTCCCGCATGTGGCGGGCTACTGCAGACCTTGCGAAGAACAACTTCATCACGCCCATGGCTGCGGTCGCAGGCTCGGTGGCGGAAGAAGTGCTCTATGCGATGCTCACGGTCTCCACACTGGAGCGGGCGCACGTGAACAACGGCGGCGACATTGCCTTTCATCTGGGCCCATGGACGGAATACAACATCGGCATGGTGGACAGGCCCGATGCGCCGAACCTGTTCAGCAAGGCCCATATCGACTGGACGGACGCGGTGCGCGGCATTGCAACCAGCGGCTGGCGCGGCCGCAGCTTCTCGCTTGGCATCGCCGATGCCGTCACCGCACTTGCCGTCACCGCAAGTGCTGCCGATGCGGCTGCAACGCTGATTGCAAGCGCGGTGGATCTGCCTGGCCATGCCGCCATCACCCGCGTTCCGGCGAACGAGATCCAGTACGACAACGACTTGGGCTCCCGCCCCGTCACACGCGATGTTGGCCTCTTGTCGGTGGAAGAAGTTGCACTGGCTCTTGATCGCGGCGCCGCCTTCGCGCAAAACTTGGTGGCCCAGGGACGCATCATTGCCTGCGCGCTGCATCTCGCCGGAGAAACGCGCGTGGTGGGCGAAGTCAATCTCGACAAGCCGAGGAGAATTGAAGCAGATGCCGGAAGTAAAGGTCAGGAAATTCCTCGTCTCGGTGGAAGACGTTTTCCATGAGGGCGGCCCCGTGGCGGCAACCCCGCAGCGCCGAGGCGCGGTTCTGGCGGTGATTGAGAACCCTTTCGCGGGCAGGTATCACGAGGACATTCAGCCCTTCATGGAAGACCTGAGGCCCCTGGGCCTCCAGATGGCGCAAAAACTTCTGGCGGCTCTTGGCGGCGATCCCAAATCGGTCGAAGGCTATGGCAAGGGTGCCATCGTGGGCGGTGCCGGCGAGCTTGAACATGCAGCGCTCTGGCATGCGCCCGGCGGCTATGCCATGCGCGATGTACTGGGCGGCGCCAAGGCCATCGTGCCTTCCACGAAAAAAGTCGGCGGACCGGGAACGCGGCTCGACGTTCCCGTCACCCATGTGAATGCCTCCTATGTGCGGAGCCATTTCGACGCCATCGAAGTCGGCCTCACCGATGCACCACGCGCCAATGAAATGGTGGTGGCGCTGGTGATGACGACGGGTGCCCGCGTACACGCACGCGCCGGTGGCCTGCAGGCAATAGAGATCAAGGGACAGGATGGACTGAGATGAAAGCTCAGATCAGGAAACTGCTGACCGTGGTGGATGAGACCCTGACGGAGCAGGGGCAGGAGATATTGCCCGCCATCCGCCGAGCTGCGGCGATCGCCGTCATCGCCAATCCCTTCGCCGGAAAATATCAGGAAGACCTGAGCGTACTGATCGACATTGGCGAGGAACTGGGTGGCCTCCTGGCGGAGCGTGCCGTAGCCGCTCTTGGCATTCCGGGAACAGAAGTCGAGAGCTACGGCAAGGCGGCCGCCGTGGGCGAGAACGGCGAGCTTGAGCACGCCGCCGCCATCCTGCATCCGAAGCTCGGCGCTCCTGTCCGGAAAGCGTTGGGCAAGGGCGCGGCACTTATTCCCTCTTCGAAGAAGCGCGGCGGCATGGGCGTGGTGCTCGATATTCCCTTGGGCCACAAGGATGCGGCTTTCGTGCGCAGCCATTTCGACGGCATGGAAGTCCGCGTCACCGATGCGCCGCGCGCCAACGAAATCGTCGTCGCTGTCGCGGTGACGACGGGCGGCCGCCCGCTGCCCCGCGTCGGCGGGTTGAAAGTGTCGGAAATCAAGGGCGAGGACGGATTGCGCTGATCGTCCTCTCCCGCCAAAGCGGGAGGGGAAGGGGCCCCAACGAAGTTGGAGGAGGTGAGGGGAAGTGGATTAACTGGTCAGAAGAGAGCCACTGCTTGCCCTCATCTCCCCGTTGCGTACCGCAACCGGTCCCTTCTTCTGCCGCAGGCGGGAGAAGACGTTTAAGCAGCCGCGCGCATCATCCGGCGGCTAGATACCAGATTGTCGAACATCGTGCGGCCCATGCGCTCGACCTTGGGCAATTGCACCTTCGATTCGGCCAAAACCCGTGCATAAGCGCCGGGTCCCATCGCGGCATCGAGCCATTCGAGATACTGCGGAATGTGTGCCCAGCGCGCGATAAGCGCCGGGGTCAGTTCCGAATGAAACTGCGTGGCGAGGATCTCGCGGCCCACCGACATGATCTGGACGGGCGTGGTGGCGGAAGAAGCCAGCACCTCGCCGCCATCGGGAATACGGGTCACCTCTGCATGGTGCCACTGCATTACCTTCAGCGATGGCTGAAGTCCTGCCGTCATCGGATGCACACGGCCAAGGCCATTCAGCTCCACCTTGCCAAACCCCACTTCCGCGGCAGAGGCGAGGCCCACTTCGCCGCCCATGGCTTCCGCCAGAAGCTGAAGCCCGAGGCAGATGCCGAGATAGGGGCGGTTGCGGTAAACCGTCCATTCGCGGATCGCGGCCTTCTCGGCCTTCAGCCAGGGATGGTCTTCCGTCTCCCACACATCCATGGCGCCGCCCATGACCAGCAGAAAATCATAAGGGGCGAGCGACGGTATCGTCTCACCCCTGTGCAGCATCACGACATCGAGTTCCGCTCCCTGCTCGCGCAGAAAGTCGCCATAGAGGCCAGGAGGTTCATCGTCCATGTGCTGAAACGCAAGGGCGCGGCGGATCATCGGCTAGTTCCCCCAAGGCAAGCAATCATAATTCGGAACGCGCGCATGTAATACCTGCCGCGCAAATCACAAGGTCGCTTTTGTCGCAGCAATCCTCTAGGCCACGATTATGAACATCATGTTGCAGAGATGACACCTTTCCGGATAATTTTTACCTGCCTGCTCCCCTTCGCGGCGGGCTACTTCATGTCCTACCTGCTGCGCGCGGTGAACGCCGTGGTGGCACCCGATCTGGTACGCGACATTGGACTCTCCCCCGGCCAGCTTGGCCTCTTGACCGCCGCCTATCTCGGTGCCTTCGCGCTGTTTCAATTGCCATTGGGCGTGTTGCTCGATCGCTACGGACCTCGCAAGGTGCAAGCCGGCCTGCTTTCGATTGCCGCGATGGGCTGCCTCGCCTTTGCCTGGGCGCCGGGCTTCATCAGCCTGTTTGCTGCCCGCGCGGTCATCGGCCTCGGATTCTCGGCAGGCCTCATGGCCAGCTACAAATCCTCCGCCACATGGGTGCCGATCGAGCGCCGCTCGCTGGCGAACACCGCTATCATGTCTGTCGGTGCCTTGGGCGTGGTGGTGGCAACCGAACCCACCGAATATCTCGTCAGCCTCATCGGCTGGCGCAACGTCTTCACCGTCTTTGCCTGCGTGATCCTTGCCGCCGCCGCATTCATCCTCATCGCCGCCCCCCGTGAGGATACGATCAATGAACCCGCGCCCTTCCGCGCGCAATTCGCGCAACTGACAGCCATTATGAAGCGCCCGCTGTTCTGGCGCGTGGCACCGCTGGTGGCCCTCACGTCCGGCGTGCAGATCGGCATCCAGACGCTATGGGCAGGCCCGTGGTTCCGCGATGTCATGGGCTTCACGCGCGAAGAGGTGGCGCGTCATCTCTTGTGGATGGCGGTCTCCTTCATGGTCGGCATTCTCATGGTGGGCATTGTGGCCGACAGGCTCGGCAAGCGCGGCGTCAGCCCCATGCAGGTGCTGCTCGGCTTCAACCTGATCTATTTCATGGCGCAAGCCGTCATTGTACTCCGCATCGAAGGACTGATGTTCCCGGCCTGGCTCACCGTCGCCGCACTGGGGCAGGTGGCAATTCTCGTTTTCCCATGGTTTGCCGCCCATATCGGGAAGGACCTTGCGGGCCGCGCCAATGCCACCATCAACTTCTCGATGTTCGTCGTCGCCTTCGCCACGCAGTATCTGGTGGGCATCATCATTGGCCTTTTCCCGGCGAGCGCGACGGGTTACGACCCCGCTGCCTATAGCTGGGCCATCGGCATCTTCCTGCTGGCCCAGATTGCCGGCTTCATCTGGTATGTGATCGAATCCCCGCACAAGGAGCGCGTGAATGATTAATCCCGTCATCGCCGAAGTCACCCGCGGCGGCATTGTCGAAAGCCGCCATCGCGGCGCCTTCTGCGTGATCGACCAGTCGGGGCGCGTCGTAACGGCAGAAGGCGCAATCGCCGCGCCCGTCTATCCGCGCTCGGCCATCAAGGCCTTCCAGTGCCTGGCCATGGTGGAAAGCGGGGCGGCAGATAATTTCAACTTGAACGATGAAGAAATAGCACTCTGCTGCGCATCCCATCACGGCGAGCCGGACCATGTGCGCGTCGCCCGTTCCATCCTCAAGAAATCCGGCAATGAAGAGAGCCTCTATGAATGCGGCGCGCACTGGCCAACCGATGCCGATGCCCGGCACAGTCTTGTTCGCGACGGGCACAACTGCCAGCAGGTTCACAACAACTGCTCTGGCAAGCACGCCGGCATGTTGGCGCTGGCAAAGCAATTGGGCGTCGATCCGAAAGATTATGTCAAGCGCGAGCACAAGGTGCAGCGCGAAATCGCCCGCACCATGGGCGCAATGTGCGAGATCGACCTCGACCAGCAGCCATGGGGCATCGATGGCTGCTCGGTGCCCAACTGGGCCATTCCCGTCAGGAACATGGCGCTGGGCTTCGCCAAGCTCTGCGCGCTCAATTTCAAGGCGGGTAACCGCATCATCTCCGCTGTCCGCGCCTATCCCTTCATGGTGGCAGGCACTGGCGATTTCGACACGCTCATCATGGAAGCCGTTCCGCGCATCTTTGTGAAGGGCGGTGCCGAAGGCGTGCATTGCGCTTGTATTCCGCATGCAGGCCTTGGCATCGCGCTGAAATGCGATGACGGTGCAGGCCGGGCAACCGAGGTGGCCTTGGCTTCCGTTCTGCTAGGACTCGACGTGTGGACAGCAGAAGAAAAAGAAGCGCTCCTGCGTTTTCGTCATCGCGAGCTTCGGAACTGGAATAAGCTCGACGTGGGCGAAGTGGTCGGCGTCAGCTTGTAAGATTGCCTCTGATCTCGATGCCGGGCGGAATCTCGGCACCGGGCAGCGCCAAATCGCCAGTCACGGCATCCCAGTGATCGAAGCCCACGATGCTGTTTTCCTTCGCGCCCGAAATCCGGTTGTTGGCGATCAGCACAACGTCCGCACCCTTGGTCATGGAGAAGCGGATGCCGTTCCGCGCATTGCGCACGATGTTGCCCGTCGCCATCAGCGTACGCGAGTGCGGCCCCCAGCCGAGCGAGATGCCGGAATCGCGCGTGTCCTCCACCACATTGCCGACAACCGTGGCATCGCCCTCGGTGTGAATGCCGGTGCCGCTGGTTTCTTTCAAAACGCCCGGCCCGACGCAGCGGCGCACTACATTGTTCGCCACCGTTGCAAGGCGTCCCATGTCGTTGAAGTTGGTGATCGAGATGCCAAGCCCCGTATCCTCGATGATGTTGCCGCTCACCACGGCGCCGTCGAAGGCGAACTCGCAATAGATCGCAACCTCGCCCATGCGCGAAATGTTGTTGTTGACGATCTGGCAGTTGGAGCCCGCATTGTTGCGCACGGCCGTGAAAGCGCAATCGCTGATGCGGTTGCCTTGGACGATGACGTTGCCTGCACGGAAGATGATCACGCCATTGCCATTCTGCCCGGTGCCGCCATCGGTATAGGCGATCTTCGAAATGTGGTTGTTGGAAACAATGGTGCCGTCTTCAGCAGGCTCGCTCGTCCAGATCTGGATCGCATTGTTGCCAATGCCGCGAATGGTGTTCTCCGATATTGTCAGTCCCTTGGCATCGCGCGAGAAGATCGCGGTCTTCTCGATTGCGGAAAAACTGTTACCCCTGATCCGCCCGCCGGATTTCTCCAGCCACAACCCGCTGCCCGATGAATTGACGAAGATGCATTCCGAAATCGAGAGCGCGGTAGCACCATCGCACATGACAAGCGGCACATCGCCCGGCTTCTTCCCGCCATCGAAAGTGAGGCCGGAGAGCGTGACCGGATCCGTGGTGGAGATGGTGAAGACGGGTTGACCCGCCTCCGGGATCAGCCGGGTGCGGCCGGGAATGCCGGTGATCGTCAGCCCACGGTCGATTGTGATGCCGGATGCCGCGATATCCCCCGCTGGCAGTTCCAGCAATCCGTCGCCCTGAATCGCTTTCTCAACTGCTGCCCGCAAGTTATTGATTCGAATGGATTTCGTTTGCGCAGCGGCAGGCGTCGCCAAGCCCGTCGCCGCAGCAACTCCGCTCATCATGGTTCGACGTGAGATGCGCATTGCGAAAGCTCCTGACCGGGACCGCACCATTTGCACCCGGTCTAGTGAATGATTTCCATCCGGAATGTCGGCGCGCCGGGATTGTCCAGCAAAGCGGTAAAGAGTTCCTTTGCCATCGTACCGGGCTTCACAAAGCAGTCATCGCCCTCATGGGTGATCCATCTTGCAACAGCCGCATTGGCCTTGAGGTCCTTGCAGGCGAGCACGCGCCCCTCGGCGCCACGGTCTTTCACCTCAGCCAGCATATAGACGGCGGCCGATCCGGTTTCGACGCCCTGCACCACGAACCAATTTCCCTTGAGCTTCACGAAATGCAGTTCGACATCAGTCTTCGATTTCACCACGTAGTGCTTACCAACGGCGCCGATCTCGACTCGCTCGTCATCGGTTTCGACCCATCTGCCATTCTTCCAGTCTGACATTTTCACAATGCCGCCCGTTGGCCCCAAAACGAGCGCAGCATCCGTGTCGCCATAGATCGGCGCGCGCGATTGCAATACGCAGCCGCATAGCACCGCCGCTGCAAGCGCCAGCACGGCAAATTTCCTGATCATGTGGGAGAAGCTCCGATTGAGCGGCTATTACTCCGCCGCCATCTGGGCATAACCAAGGCGAAAGTTAAGTCGATTATGATGACTCTGTTTTACCTGAGTTGTCACGGCCTGAAATGCGCAGAATAGCTTCCTTAAGTTCTGCAAGCTTACCGTGGGCATAAAGATTCCAAAGAATTTCAGCGTCCACGCGGTGATAAGCATGGCCCAGATGATTGCCGATATTGCCAATATTCCGCCACTCGATCTCGGGTTCCATATCTCTAAGTTCTTGTGGAATGTGCTTTGCAGCTTCACTCAAGATTTCCAGAAATCGTTCAAAGGCTGCTTTCAATGGTCTGTCAGATATCAAGTCATCGAATACTTTCGAAGCTAGAAGTTCTTCGATTTGTTCTACTGCATCAAGAACGTCTGCCAGTCTGTACCTGGTGCGATCGCTCATCAAAACACTTTAACCTTATCTTTTCGAATGGAGTTCAGAAATTGCATGTCTAGGCTACGCTGCATAAAGGCATTGACCGGAATACCAGTCGCTTCTTGTATCAATTGCTCAACACCAATGAGATTAAGAATACTAAAACGATGTTCCGGATTGACATCGATTAACACGTCTAAGTCACTGTTTGGGCCAGCATCGCCGCGTGCTTGGGATCCAAAAAATTCAATATGAGCCACGCCCTCGCGTTCTAGCACTGGCCTCATTGAATTTAGCACACTGATGATCTCACTCTTCTCCATATCGGAACTTTACTCGATTGTGTTATCGATTCCTACTACCCCGCCGCCTTCTGGGCATAACCAAGGCGGAGGTTCAGCCGCTCAAGAAGGGTGAGCGCCGCATCAGGGATCACTGTTCCGGGCGGGAACACGGCAACTGCCCCCATGTTAATCAGCGTCTGCACGTCTTCCGGCGGGATGACACCGCCAACCACGATCATGATGTCGGAGCGCCCGGCTTCATCCAATGCCGCCTTCAGCTGCGGCATCAGTGTCAGGTGCCCCGCTGTAAGCGTGGAAACACCCACGACATGGACGCCATCCTTCACCGCTTGCACCGCCACTTCCTGCGGCGTGGCGAAGAGGGGTCCGATGTCGACGTCGAATCCCATGTCGGTGAAGGCCGAGGCGATGACCTTCTGGCCGCGGTCGTGCCCGTCCTGCCCGACTTTCGCGACGAGAACTTTCGGTGGCCTGCCGTCAGCTTCGCGGAAGGCGGCAACCGCATGCCGCACCTCCTCGATTTTGTGCTGGTCCCGTGGAGTGGCCGCATAGACCCCCTTGGCCGCGCGGATCACCGGCGTATGGCGGTTCCAGATGCGCTCCAGCGCCAGCGAGATTTCACCCACCGTCGCCTTGGCCCGCGCCGCATCGACTGCGGCCTCCAGCAGATTGCCTTTGCCAGTGCGCGCCACCTCCGAAAGCTTCCCCAGCATGGCCTGCGTCTCGGCCTCGTTGCGTTCGGCCTTCAGACGTTTGAGCTTCTCGATCTGGGCCGCGCGTACGGCGGAATTGTCGACCTTCAGGATGTCGATCTTCGCATCTTCCCCGGTGCGGTACTTGTTTACGCCGACGACTGTCTGCTCAGCTGAATCGATCCGTGCCTGTGTGCGCGCTGCGGCTTCCTCGATTCGCGCCTTTGGAATGCCCGCCTCGATGGCCTTGGCCATGCCGCCCATGGCTTCAACTTCCTCGATATGCGCCCAGGCTTTGGCGGCAAGGTCGGCGGTCAACCGCTCGACGAAATAGCTGCCGCCCCACGGGTCGATCACCTTGCAGGTGCCGGCCTCTTGGCTCAGGAACAGCTGCGTGTTGCGGGCGATGCGTGCCGAAAAATCGGTGGGAAGTGCCAGTGCCTCGTCCAGCGAATTGGTGTGAAGCGATTGCGTTCCACCCTGTGTGGCCGCCATCGCCTCGATTGCTGTGCGCGTCACGTTGTTGAATACGTCCTGAGCGGCAAGGCTCCAGCCGCTCGTCTGGCAATGCGTGCGGAGCGACAGCGAGCGTTCGTCTTTCGGATCGAAGCGCTTGATGAGCTTGGCCCAGATCATGCGGGCCGCGCGCATCTTCGCCACCTCCATGAAGAAGTTCATGCCGATGGCCCAGAAGAACGAAAGCCTGGGCGCGAACTTGTCGATAGGAAGTCCGGCCTCCACACCGGCCTTCGCATACTCAAGTCCATCTGCCAGCGTATAGGCGAGTTCGAGGTCCGCCGTCGCACCCGCCTCCTGCATGTGATAACCGGAGATCGAAATGGAATTGAACTTCGGCATCCGCTCTGAGGTATAGCGGAAAATGTCGGACACGATCTTCATCGACGCGGAGGGCGGATAGATGAAGGTGTTGCGAACCATGAACTCCTTCAGAATATCGTTCTGGATCGTGCCTGCGAGTTTCTCAGGCGGAACACCCTGTTCCTCACCCGCCACGATATAAAGCGCCATGATCGGCAACACGGCGCCGTTCATCGTCATTGATACCGTCATCTTGTCGAGGGGAATGCCGTCGAACAATGTCCGCATGTCATAGATCGAATCAATGGCGACGCCCGCCATGCCGACATCGCCCGCCACGCGTGGGTGATCCGAGTCGTAGCCCCGATGCGTCGCAAGATCGAAGGCGATCGAAAGCCCCATCTGCCCGGCAGCCAGATTACGGCGGTAGAAGGCGTTGGAGTCCTCCGCCGTCGAAAACCCCGCATATTGCCGGATGGTCCAGGCTTGAGTCGTATACATTGTGGGGTAGGGCCCACGCAGATATGGCGCGATGCCGGGCC
>JBKJQU010000170.1:0-7260 GCA_046594995.1 Aestuariivirga sp. | reverse complement strand
CGAGAGCGCCCTTTCAGAACCTCAACACCCTGAGCCATCTCGCGATGTTGAGGAGTGTAGAGAGTGCCGAGGCGACATAGGTGAAAGCTGCGGCCTTCAGCACGCTACGGGCGGCTGGCATGTCGTCTGCCGGGAGATAATTCGACAGGACCGGCAGGGCGCGCTTGAAGCTGGCGTTGAATTCGGTGGGAAGCGTCACCGCGTGGATGATAATCGTCGACGACATGATGACGAATGCGGCGGCGACTTCCGCGATCAGGATGACGGGCGAGCGGGTCAGTGCGAAGACGATGGGCGTTGCCATCAGCAGGATGGAGCCGATGCGCTCGATCAGAATCGAATAGCCGATAAGCCGCTGACGCAGCATCAAGGGGCGGTAGCCTTCCGCATGCTGGATGGCGTGGCCCACTTCATGCGCGGCGACGGCCACCGCCGTGACCGACTTGCCATCGAAATTCAAAGCCGAAAGCCGCACGGCCTTGTCCTGTGCGGAATAGTGATCGCCCGCCTCGATGCGCTCGAGCTTCACCTCCTGCAGGCCTGCTTGGTCCAGCAAGTGGCGGGCGAGTTCGCCGCCGGTGCCGGGAAAATCCTCGCGCTGCTGCCCGTGTTTCGCCATGGTCGCGCGCACCCATGCGCTCGGCCCGAAAATCAGGGCCAGAAACAGAACCGCGCCAAGGAGAGCAAGTATCACCATGGCGCGGTATATGGTTCAGACCGTAGCCTAGATCAATTGCCGAGAATGGCGCTTTCCAGAATGTCGAGGCCTTCCTTCAACACCATCTCCGAAGCGGTCAGCGGCGTGAGCACGCGCACCGTGTCCGAATAGACGCCGCAGGTGAGGATGAGGAGGCCGCGCTCGAGGCACTTGGCGGCCAGCGCCTTGGCGCCTGCCGCATCAGGCTCGTTGCCGCCGTGCTGGGTGACGAGTTCGAAGGCGCACATGGCGCCAAGACCACGCACATCGCCGATGGGCATGCCGCGGCCCTTGGCCTTGACCGCCGTCATGCGCTCCATGATCATCTTGCCCTGGGCTTGCGCTTTTTCCAGCAGGCCCTCGGTCTCGAAGGCTTCGAACACGCCAAGTGCGGCGGCGCAGGCGACGGGATTGCCCGCATAGGTGCCGCCGATGCCGCCCGGCTCCGGCGCATCCATGATCTTCGCACGGCCGACCACGGCGGCCAGCGGGAAGCCGCCGGCGAGTGACTTCGCAACCGTAACAAGGTCCGGCTCGACGCCATAATGCTCCATGGCGAAGAACTTGCCGGTGCGGCCGAAGCCCGACTGGATTTCATCCGCGATCAGCAGGATGCCGTGATCGTCGCACAGCTTGCGCAAGCGCGTCATCAATTCCTGCGGCGCGATATAGAAGCCGCCTTCGCCCTGCACGGGCTCGATGATGATTGCGGCAACGCGAGAGGGCTCGACATCGGCCTAGAACAGCCATTCGATGGCGTGGATCGAATCCTCAACCGTGATGCCCTTATGGGCGACGGGGAAGGGCACATGCCAGATTCCGCCCGGCATGGGGCCGAACTTCGCCTTGTAGGGAACGACCTTGCCGGTCAAGGCCATGCCCAACAATGTACGGCCATGGAAGCCGCCGTTGAAGGCGATGACGTCGGAACGGCCGGTATAGGCGCGCGCGAACTTGACGGCGTTTTCGACCGCTTCCGCACCCGTGGTGACGAGTGCCGACTTCTTCTCGCCCGAGATCGGAGCGACGGCGTTGAGCTTCTCGCAGACCTCGATGAAGGGCGCGTAGGGCATTACCATGGCGCAGGTGTGGGTGAAGGCCTCGAGCTGCTCATAGACGCGCTTCATGACCAGCGGGTGGCGGTGGCCGGTGTTCACCACCGCGATGCCGCCGCCGAAATCGATGTAGCGATTGCCCTCGATATCCCAGATTTCGGAATTCTCGGCGCGTGCCGCAATGACCGGGACGCCCGCGCTGATGCCGCGGGAGACGGCCTTGGCGCGGCGCTCCACCCACTGCTTGTTCATGCCTGGGGCTGCTACCGGTGCGTTCATGATAATCTCCTTGCAAAATGGTGGGCGGCTTTTACGCCTGTTGACGGGGCGGCGGCAAACGGATTCGATCCGCCATGATGATGGGGAACCTGCATGTCTGATCTGATCGCAATGACTGCTTGTAGCATTGTGGATGGCCTGAAACGGGGCGAGATCACGCCGCTGGATTGCCTCGATGCGCTGGAAAAGCGGGTGGATGCGGTGGATGGTGCGGTGAATGCGATGCCGACGCGCTGCTTCGACCGTGCGCGGGACAATGCGAAAAAATTGATGACAAGGCCTGTTGCCGAACGGGGCGTGCTGGCGGGCCTGCCGGTGCCGATCAAGGACCTGACCGATGTGGCAGGCGTGCGCTCGACGCAAGGCTCGCCCATCTTCAGGGACAGGATCGCGGAAGTCTCCGACCTGCTTGTGAGCCATCTGGAAGGCAATGGCGGCGTGATCTACGCCATGTCCAACACGCCGGAATTCGGCGCGGGCGCGCATACGTTCAACGAAGTGTTCGGCGCGACACGCAATCCGTGGAACACGTCGCGCTCGGCATCGGGCTCATCGGGCGGGGCCGCCGTGGCGCTGGCCACCGGCATGGCCTGGGTGGCGCATGGCTCCGACCTTGGCGGCTCGCTCCGCAACCCGGCAAGCTTCTGCGGCGTGGTAGGAATGCGTCCGTCTCCCGGCCGCGTGGCGGCAACGCCTGGCACGAAGATTGATTCGACGCTTGGCGTTGAAGGCCCGATGGCGCGGAACGTCGAGGACCTGGCACTGCTGTTCGATGCCATGGTGGGCGAGGAGGCGGGAGATCCGATCTCGCTGCCGTCTGACGGCACGTCCTATCTCAAGGCCGCGCGATCCGGCTGGAAGCCGAAGCGCGTTGCGGTGAGCCGTGACATGGGCCTGCCGCCGGTAAACCGCGAAGTGGCCGGCATCGTCATGCGCGCGGCGCGCAAGCTGGAAGCCGAAGGCGTGATCGTGGAAGAGGCGCATCCCGACTTGAGCGAGGCGCGGGACTGCGCCCAGACGCTGCGAGCACTCTCCTATGCCAACATGAAGCCGCTGCTCGACAGCCATCGCGATCTGCTGAAGCCCGAGGTCGTTTGGAACATCGAGAAGGGATTGGCGCTGACGGGTGCGCAGGTCGCCAGGGCCGAGGCCCAGCGCAACACCATGTTCCACCGCATGAGGCAGTTCTTCGACACCTATGACCTGATCCTCTGCCCCACCACCATCGTTCCGCCCTTCCCGATCGAACAGCGCTATGTGAACGAATGCGAGGGCGTCACATTCGAAACCTATGTCGATTGGCTCACCATCGTTTCCACCATCACGCTCACCTCCTCGCCTGCGATCTCGATCCCCTGCGGCTTTACAGCTGAAAATCTTCCCGTCGGCCTCCAGATCGTGGCGCCGGGACGGGGCGAAACACGTCTTCTGGCCGGTGCGCGTTTCGTGGAGCAGGTGCTGGGACTTGGCGACATCACGCCGATTGATCCGCGGAAGCCACCGAATTGACAACTTCTCTGCGCAAGCGATAACCGTCATCCCAAAGGACTGGACATGAAAAACATTATCATTCTGTGCGCCGGACTGGGCGCCTTGATCGCCGCGACCGGGCTTGCCCGTGCCGATACCTTCGTCCTCTCGCGCGAGGGCGCGCAATGCCTGGCCGACAATGGCGCTGCACTCGCCGCTTCGGGCGAGGCGATCATCTTCGCCGACATCTCCGTGTGCCCGCCGCGCACCAGTGCCGACAGCGCCACCATCGAGACGGGTGCAAGCAGCGTCACCACGGCGGATGGCGACGTGAATACCATCGTCATCATCGACGGCACAAAGGTCGATTGCTATGTCGGCGCGGTGAAGGCCGCGCTCGCTGCCACTCCGGAAGGCAATGTGAAGGTCGATTTTGGAACCTGCAACTGAGCCAGCGCCGCGCGAGCGGATGTCTTACAAGGATTTCCTCGACAGCGCGGTGAAATCGCTGGCCATCATCACCGCGATCGCCGCTGTGGGCAAATATTTTTACGACCTGAACCTGCAGGACCAGCGTGCCGCGCGCACCTATACGCTGGCGCAGATCGAGCAATATTCCCGTGGCGACATTTCCAGTTCGAAGAAGTTCGTCGACACCTACTGGGTGGCGAAGTTTCCGGCCGTGCTGCGCAATGCCGATCAGGTGAACAAGCGCGACGTGATCAAGGTGGCGCAATTCCTCGAGCGCTCCGACCGGGAAAACTTCAGCACCTTCACGACCCATATCGGCGTGCTGCTCAATCACCTCGACTACATGTCGTTCTGCGCCGAACGTGCCGTCTGCGATGCCGAACTCGTGGCAGCCTTCTACTGCAAGGAAATCAACGCCATCCGTACCGCGGCGCTCCCCACGCTCGATGCCTACCAGACCAAGGGGATTGGCATCGGCGTCAATGCCATCTCCTATTTCAGCAAGCAGTGCGCGGAGCCACCGGGCCTTGCCACTGCCTCGCAATAGCTGACGTAGCTCAGGCGTTGCGCTATCTGGCGCTTGATCCGGATTGGCGCTAGAAAACCGCCATGCTTGGCTTGATGCAGGATTTTCCGCTTCTGGTGCACCGCGTGCTCGACCACGCGGCGCGCTGGCATGGCGACACGGAGATCGTCTCGCGCTCCGTGGAAGGGCCGATTCACCGGACCAATTACCATGAACTCAATGCCCGCTCCCGCGCGCTGGCCGATGCCGTGCGCAAGCGCCTGGGCGTGAGGCCCGGCACCATCATCGCCACCATGGCCTGGAACACCTGGCGCCACATGGAGATATGGTATGGCGTGATGGGAACCGGCGCCATCGTGCACACGCTGAACCCGAGGCTGTTCACCGACCAGCTTGCCTACATCATCAATCATGCGGGCGATGAATGGATATTCGTTGATCTTACCTTTATCGGCCTGTTCGAGAAGCTGCAGGAGAAGCTGCCGGGCGTGAAGGGCTTCGTGGTGATGACGGACCGCGCCCACATGCCGGAAACCTCGCTCCGCAATCCGGTCTGCTATGAGGAACTGATCGCAGAAGGGGATTCGAATTTCGAATGGCCCGGCTTCGACGAGAACACCGCCTGCGGCATGTGCTACACCTCCGGCACCACAGGGAACCCCAAGGGCGTTCTCTATTCGCACCGCTCCAACGTGCTGCACGCGATGATGTGCGCGCTGGGCGATGCGATGTCGATCTCGAGCCGCGACCGCATCATGCCGGTGGTACCGATGTTCCATGCCAATGCCTGGTCCATCGCGTTTTCTGGCCCGCTGTCCGGCGCATCGATGGTCATGCCGGGGCCGAAGCTCGACGGCGCCTCGATTTACGAGATGCTCACCGAAGGCAAGGTGACGATCACGGCGGCGGTGCCCACCGTGTGGCTGATGCTGCTGCAGTATCTGGAACAGAATCCGCATTTGAAACTGCCGTATCTCGCCCGCGTGGTGATCGGCGGCTCGGCGTGTCCTGAAGCCATCATGAAAGCCTTTGTCGAGCACTATGGCTCCGATGTCATTCATGCCTGGGGCATGACGGAGATGAGCCCCATCGGCTCGCTTGGCGTGAAATCGGCGAAGGCCGGTGAACTTGCCGCACATGAATGGTGGAAGCTGAAACTGAAGCAGGGCCGGCCGCCCTTCATGGTGGACATGAAGATTACCGATGATGAGGGCAGAGCACTGTCACATGACGGCCGGACCTTCGGGCGGCTGAAGGTGAAGGGGCCTTCTGTCGCCAGAAGCTATTTCAGGGGCGAGGGCAACGAGGTCTTCGACGCGGACGGCTGGTTCGATACGGGCGACGTCGCCACCATCGATGAATATGGCTACATGCAGATCACCGACCGGGCCAAGGACGTGATCAAGTCCGGCGGCGAGTGGATTTCATCGATCGAGCTTGAGAACATCGCGATCGGCTGCGCCGGCGTTCAGGAAGCTGCCGCCATCGGACTGCCGCATCCCAAATGGGACGAGCGCCCCTTGCTTGTGGTGGTGCGCAAGCCGGGATCGCAGGTGAGCCGCGAGGAGCTTCTTGCCCACATGAAGGGCAGGATCGTGAACTGGTGGATGCCGGACGATGTGGTGTTTGTGGATGATATCCCGCATACGGCGACGGGAAAGATTTCGAAACTGGCGCTGAGGGAAAGGTTTGCAAATTACACTTTTCCCTAGTTGTAAGATTCGAACGGCACGATGGAAGAGGTGTGAATCCTTCATTATAAGCCAATGCCTGCTGGACTAGCTTGTTCCACCGGTTGCCAGTCCAGTAAACCGTCGTTCAGTTCATTTCAGATTATTCACCCGACGATAGAAGTCCTTTACTGCGGCCTCCATGCCTTTTTTGACAACAAACTGCGCGATTGGGCTCTCCGCCAAGCCCGCCGCTGCTACTCCAGCAAGTTTGCTGACTCCAAGGCTGAGATAGGAAATGTAAACAGCATCGACAATAAGCCCAGTTGCAAACTGGGTTAGAAATTTTCCACGGAGTTCACCTAAAGAGGGGTCACGTTCCAAAATATCTGGATCTGCGTAAGCTTGCGATGCAACTTCCGCAATTGCCTTTCCTTTGAGTGCAAAGACCGAAAAAACCCGTTCTTTAGCGCTAAGTCTGCCGTCATGATTCCAATCTTTATCCTCGTAAAAAGCAACTATCACAGCGATTTTGTTGTCTAGAAACCCTACTGCCCCAATAAGCTTCTTGGTGAAACTCTGATAGACCTCCACCCATTCCATGATATTTCCCTTTCCCGTTGCCTTCTCTACTTAGCCGATTGCGCGGTATGAAAGTATAAGTTCTTCTGTATTGATAACATATCAAACTGCATAAATCTCAGCGTTCGATTCTAAAAGATCGCAGGCTCTCCCGTCGGGCCGCCAAAGTCGCTTTGCAGGAAATCGAAGTCGCAGCCTTCATCGGCTTGTGCGATGTGTTGCGCGAACATCCAGCCATAACCGCGTTCGAAGCGGGGCGGGGGCGGTTTCAATGCTGCCTTGCGCGCCGCGAGTTCAGCGTCATTCACCTCAAGCGTGATGGAACGCGCCGCGACATCGACCGAGATCATGTCGCCGGTGTTCACCAGCGCCAGCGGCCCGCCGACGTAAGCCTCCGGCGAGACGTGCAGGATGCAGGCGCCATAGCTGGTGCCGCTCATGCGGGCGTCCGAAATGCGCAACATGTCGCGCACGCCCTGTTTCACAAGTTTCTTCGGGATCGGCAGCATG
>JBKJQU010000404.1:0-4784 GCA_046594995.1 Aestuariivirga sp. | reverse complement strand
GTCGGGCGGCGTGCTGATGCGCTCCGGCCATACCGAGGCCGCCGTCGATCTGGTGAAGCTGGCGGGCCTGGCACCAATGGGTGTCATCTGCGAACTCGTCAATGACGATGGTTCGGTAAAGCGCGGCCCTCAGGTTCTGGCCTTTGCCCGCGAGCACGGACTGAAAATCATCTCGGTGGCCGATCTCATCGCCTATCGCCAGCGCCGCGAAAGGCTGGTGGAGCAGACCGCGCAATTCGACGTGCAAACGGCCATCGGCATGATGAAGGGCTACTCCTACGTGACGCCCTTCGACCAGGTGGAACAGCTAGCACTGGTGTTCGGCGATGTTTTGTCCGGCAAGAACATTCCGGTGCGACTGCACCGCGAGAACGTGCTGGAAGATGTGTTTGGTTCACGCCGCACGCTGCAGAGCGTGTTCGATATTTTCAAGCGCGAAGGTGCGGGCATTCTCGTTTATCTGCAGGAAGGCGCGGCGGGCGTGCCCGCTGGCCAGCTTGTGGCGGAAAAGAGCGGCAGCACGCGGCAGCGCGAACAGGCATGGCGCGAAGTGGGCCTGGGCGCGCAGATCCTCCGCGACCTTAATGTCAGCTCCATACGCCTCGTCTCGTCCTCTAACCGGCATTACGTGGGGCTTGCGGGCTTTGGCATCGAGATCACCGAGACGCTGAAGCTCGAAGGATAGGGCTTCCGATTTTCCGGCAGGCTCAGTAGTCTGCCTGCATGATCAGCAAGACTAGCGCGAAATCAAAGGACGAGCCGCCGCTGCTGATCGGCTGGCGCGAAACCGTGAGCCTGCCGGAGCTTGGCGTTGGCAGGTTCAGCGCGAAGATCGACACCGGTGCAAAGTCGGCAGCACTTCACGCAACCGACATCCGGCAGGTAGACCACCATGTGGCCTTCGTGTTGACGCTCAAAGGACGCAACCATCATTGCATTTTGCCGTTGAAGGGACAGCGGCGCGTGAAGAGTTCCAGCGGGCATTCCGAGACCCGCGCCGTCGTCGAAACGCAGGTGAAAATCGGCAGGCATGTTCTCGACGTCGAAGTGACATTGACGGACCGTACCGATATGGGTGTCGCCATGCTTCTTGGCCGAGACAGCATTGGCGGCCAATTCCTCGTTCATCCCACCAGAACCCGGATCCTTTCCGCAGCAAAGCGCAGGAAGCCATGAAGATCGCCCTTCTCACCCGTAATCCGAAACTCTATTCACACCAGCGCCTGATCAAGACGGCGGAAAGCCGTGGCCATGAGATTGTGCCGCTCGACTATCTCAAGTGCTACATGAACATCACGTCCAAGAAGCCGGAGCTCCGGTATATGGGCGAGAAACTCGAGGGCTTCGAAGCGGTGATCCCGCGCATTGCGGCATCGCACACCTTCTATGGGCTGGCGGTGCTGCGGCAGTTCGAGATGATGGGTATTTATCCACTGAACGAATCGGTTGCCATTGGCCGTTCGCGCGACAAGCTGCGCTCGCTGCAATTGCTGGCGCGCGATGGCGTGGGCCTTCCGGTGACGGCATTCGCCAATGATTCAAAACGGGCGGATGATTTGCTTGGTATCGTGGGCGGTGCGCCGGTCGTCATCAAGCTGCTGGAGGGCACGCAAGGGATTGGCGTGGTTCTGAGCGAAACCCACAAATCGGCAAAATCGGTGGTAGAGGCCTTTCACGGGGCCAATATTGCGATCCTCGTTCAGGAGTTCATCAAAGAAGCAGAAGGCCGGGACATCCGCGTGTTTGTCATCGGGCGCCGCATTGTGGCCGCCATGGAGCGCACCGGCGCCAAGAACGACTTCCGCTCCAACCTGCATCGCGGCGGCTCGGCGAAAGTCGTTGAACTTACCACCGCCGAAAAATCGACGGCATTGACGGCCGCAAAATCCATGGGATTGAACGTGGCGGGCGTCGACATGCTGCGATCGGCGCATGGGCCGGTGGTGATGGAGGTCAATTCCTCGCCGGGCCTTGAGGGGATCGAGCAGACGTCGGGTGTCGATGTTGCATTGGCGATGATTGAATTCGTCGAGAATAATGCGAAGCCCAACAAGACGAAGACGAAGGGCAAGGGATGACAGCCTTCAACATCGGCCAGCACAGCATTCCGCCCGGTTCGCGCCAGACGATCGAACTTCCGGTGAGTTCACTGTCGAGCCACAACCGCGTGGCTCTGCCCGTGCATGTTTTCCATGGCGATGAACCAGGGCCTGTCATGTTTCTCTCCGGCACCATTCACGGCGACGAGATCCAGGGCGTGGAAATCATCCGGCGCATCCTGGTCCACCCTTCACTGGCGACGTTGAAGGGCACGCTGCTGGCGGTGCCCATCGTCAATAGTTTCGGCTTCCTCAACCACACGCGCTACATGCCTGACAGGCGCGATCTCAACCGCTCGTTTCCAGGCTCCGACCGCGGGTCGCTCGCGAGCCTCGTCGCGGATCTTTTTTTCCGCGAGGTGGTATTGCGGAGCAGCCATGGCATCGATTTGCACACAGCCGCTCTTCACCGCACCAATTTGCCGCAGATCCGGCTGGCACCGGGAGACGGTGCATTGCTCGAAATGGCGGAAGCCTTCGCGCCACCCGTCATCCTGCTGTCCAAGCTGCGTGAAAAATCGCTGAGGCTTTGCGCAGGCGAAGCCGGCGTGAAGGTGCTGCTTTATGAAGGCGGCGAGGCGCTGCGCTTCGACGAGGCGGCGATCGACATGGGCGTGAAAGGTTCTCTCCGCGTGATGGCCTCGATCGGCATGATCGAACCGCAGCCGAAGAAGCCTGTCATGCCAGAGGTCGTGTTTTCGGATGCCAGCACCTGGGTGCGGGCACCCGAGAGTGGCATTCTCCACACCATCCGACGCACGGGCGATAGCGTGGGCCGCCGTGAGGTGATCGGCGTCGTGGCCGATCCGCTGGGATCGCAAACTGTGCCGGTCATTGCCGATGACGATGGCATCATCGTCGGCCGCACCAACCTTCCCATCGTCAACCGTGGCGATGCACTGTTTCACATCGCAAGATCGCGGCCACTTTCCAGCATCACGTCCCGGTCGAAGGCGGAAGCGCCAGCGCTTCTGTTCGACGAGGACGAGATCATCTGATCACGACGGGTTTGCAACCGGGTACGAGAAGGCGGCATCGCCCCACAATGCCTTCACACGGGCATCGCGGCCGCAGCCATCGCGATAGCGCTTGTAGGCTTCCGACTGCGCAATGATACCAAAGCGGGTGAGCGTAGTGCCCTCACCCAAGTAGTAGTCCTGATGATAATCTTCGGCGGCAAAGAAGCTCGGGTTGTCACCGAGTTTCACGGCATGCGGCTCCCCAAGGTCTTTCGCGGCTTGATCCAGCGCGCGGGATGCTGCCTTTTTCTGTGCGGCATCCACGGGGAAAAGTGCTGGTATATAACTCTCACCACGATCGCAGAACTGGCCGCCGCCATCCACCACGTCAATGGTGCGGAGGAAGTGTGCGGTCAGCTGCTCGTAGGAGATGAGTTTTGGGTCAAACTCAATTTTGACGGCCTCGGTATACCCCTCATGGCTACGGTAAGTGGGATCCGGCTTGGTGCCTCCGGCATAACCCGAAATGGTCGAAGTCACGCCCTTGACGTGATCCATATCCGACTCGACGCACCAGAAGCAGCCGCCCGCGAAGATTGCGGTTTCGGCCCGGGCATAGGCTGAGGATGCGAACATCACGGCGGCGGCAATCGCAAGCTTGTAGTTAAGTTTTGTCATGGCGGTTCTCCTGATCAAACGTGATACGCCCTCACGCGCCATCAGGCTTTACAAAGTGCCACACAATTGCGTGAGGTTTTTCTACCGCCGCGTAAGACTTCCGAGGATGCCGCGGATCAAAGCGTTGCCGATCGAGCGCGCGACGGTGGTTCCAACCGTGCGGCCAACCGAGCTGGCAACATTCTTGACGAAACGATCCGTTGCACTCTCGCGGCCTGACTCCCGGGCATCGATCTTTGCCTGCTTCTCGGCTTCCTTCGCTTCAACCGCCTGCTGCTTTGCGGCCTCGCGTTCCACCGCCCTCTTCTGCAGTTTTTCGTATGCCGACTCACGGTCTTCCGTGTTCTCGTATGATCCGTACACAGGAGAATTCTTGATGAGCTTCTGGCGCTCGTCCGGCGTGATCGGCCCCATGCGGCTGGACGGCGGGCGGATCAGCGTACGTTCCACGATTGTTGGAACACCCTTCATGTCCAGTACCGAAATCAGCGCCTCCCCCTTGCCGAGCTGGGTGATGACGTCCTCCGTCTTGAAGGCGGGGTTGGGACGGAATGTGGATGCGGCCGTCTGCACGGCTTTTTGTTCGCGTGGCGTATAGGCACGAAGCGCATGCTGCACGCGGTTGCCCATCTGGGCCAGAACGCCTTCAGGAATATCGAGCGGGTTCTGCGTCACGAAATAGATGCCGATTCCCTTGGAGCGGATGAGCTTCACCGTCTGCTCGATCTTCTGCAGCAGGCCCGGAGGCGCTTCCGCGAACAACAGGTGCGCCTCGTCGAAGAAGAACACCATCTTCGGTTTCTCGGGATCACCCGCTTCCGGCATTTCCTCGAAGAGTTCCGACATCATCCACAGCAGGAAGGTGGCGTAGAGCTGTGGCGAGTTGATGAGCTTGTCGGCGGCGAGCACATTCATGTAGCCCTTGCCATTGACGGTCGTTCGCATGAAGTCGCGAATGTCGAGGGCAGGCTCGCCGAAGAATTTGGCCCCGCCCTGCTCTTCCAGCACCACCAGGCGGCGCTGGATCGCGCCGATCGTGGGGGCATTC
>JBKJQU010000353.1:0-5198 GCA_046594995.1 Aestuariivirga sp. | reverse complement strand
GGAAATCCCCAAAGCCAGAGGCGGGACGCGATTCCCGAATGGGACGGTCGAAATCACTTCTTCTCGCAGGCGCCATGCTTGTATTTCCAGCCATGGCTGAAGCGAAGACGATGGCGTTGCTGGTGGGCGTTGCAGATTACGACGAAGCCTCCGGCATCACAGACCTGCTCGGCCCCCGCAACGATGTCTAGAATCTCTGGCGTGCATTAAGGCAAAATGGCGTCGATCCGGCTGACATGACAGTACTGACCGACAACCTTCCTGTTGGCGAACAATTCCCTGTTTCCAATGGCTTGGCGCATGGTTCTACAATTTTGGGCGAACTTGACCGGTTGGCCGAAACGGCCGCAAAGGGCGACACGGTACTGTTCTATTACTCCGGCCACGGCAGCCGCCAGCCCGACAATCCGGATGAGCCGGAGGACGAGCCGGAAACCGACGGAATGGACCAGGTGCTGCTGCCCTCGGATGCCGGCAAATACGATCCGATCAAGATGTCGCTGAAGAACGCCATCGTCGACGACGTGCTGGGCCGCAAGATCGCGGCAATCCGCGCCAAGGGTGCTTTCGTCTGGGCGGTGATTGATGCCTGCCATTCGGGCACCGTCACGCGGGGTGACACGATCACCCGTTCGGTCGATCCTGTGAAGCTTGGTATCCCCGCAGCCTCAGCCGTTCCCGCGCAGGCCTCACGCGGCGGCATGCGGGAAGGCACGTTCATGGCCCGGACTCTTCCGGGTGAAGGCGGCCTGGTCGGATTTTATGCGGTCGAATCCTATGACGAGGCCATCGAGCGCGGCTTCACCGGTTACAACCTGCCGATGGTTGGCGAGGCCGACGGCCAACGGATGGGCGTATTCACCTATCTATTGCACCGCGCCCTGACACGCGGCACAGCGCGAAGCTACCGCGATCTGGCTCAGGAAATCGTCTCCGAACTCAACATGGATCATACCGGCGGCAAGGTTCCGCCCCCGGTTTTCGACGGCGACCTCGTCGCGCTTACCGCACCGGCAAACACAGTATGTGTCACCGCAAAGAATGAACCCTTGAGCATATTCCCTCCGTCACCTGGAACACGAATTCGCTGCCGGGTTCATCGCCAGCGCGCGTAATGCGGCTGGAGCCCGTCGACTGGTCCTCGGTCACTGCGTTGGCGGCGGAAATCACGGCCGGCTTCACTTTCTGCTCGAACGGTTCGCTCGCCGTGAAGGTCTTGTCCGGCATCGTCTGCAACGCATCGATCAGCGACGCGGCAAATACCGAACGCAGGATCGTCAGCGTGCGCTCGCGCGCCACTTCCGCGCCATGGGCAACAGTCATGAAATGCGGATCGATGCCGCGGTCAGTGAAAAAAGTCTGCGGCAGCCTCGCATCGTTCTGCGTGCTCGCCATCTTGAAGTAGTCCAGGTAGTCCGGGGCCAGCACAACCGCATGAACTCTTGGTGCAACATCGCGACCCGCGCCGCAGACGTAGTCCGCAGCTGGTGCGGGGTCTTCCTGCGCAATGCTGGCTCGGGGCGCCGGCAGCCCGGCCATAAGAGCCATTACAATTGCAAGACTAGTCCGGAAGTTGGGCATGAGAAGCATATCCTGCAGATGCGAATGGCGCTGCGGCATTTTAATGACGAATGCCATGTCCCGGTCAATGCACGGTTAAGCACTGGCGTTTGCCATCTAGTCCTTCGCCGCATTTGACGGAAGGTGCCCGGCTGGGGCATGTCTAGGGCATGGATATCAAGCAAGACGTCATCGCCGCCATTGGCAACACCCCGCTCATCCGGCTCCACAAGGCATCCGAACTCACGGGCTGCGATATTCTCGGCAAGGCCGAGTTTATGAACCCCGGCCAGTCGGTGAAGGACCGCGCCGCGCTCTTTATCATCAAGGACGCGGTTGCGCGGGGCGAGTTGAAGCCCGGCGGCACCATCGTGGAAGGCACCGCTGGCAACACGGGCATAGGTCTCACCGTCGTGGCCAACGCCATGGGCTTCCGCTCGGTGATCGTCATTCCGAACACGCAATCCCAGGAGAAGAAAGACGCGCTTCGCCAGCTTGGCGCCGAGCTTGTCGAGATTCCGGCTGTTCCCTACAAGAACCCTAATAACTACGTGAAATATTCAGGCCGCCTCGCCAAGGCCATGGGTGCCGTCTGGGCCAACCAGTTTGATAACGTCGCGAACCGTCAGGCGCACATCGAGGGGACTGCCCCTGAAATCTGGGCGCAGACCGATGGCAAGGTCGATGCCTTCGTCGCGTCGGTTGGTTCCGGCGGAACCCTGGCGGGTGTGTCGATGGGCCTGAAGGAGCGCAACCGCCACATCAAGATCGCACTCGCAGACCCAATGGGTGCCGCGCTCTACAATTACTATAAGCACGGCGAGCTGAAATCCGAGGGCTCCTCCATCACCGAAGGCATCGGCCAGGGCCGCATCACCGCGAACCTCGAGGGAGCAATCGTCGACGACGCCTTCCAGATCCCCGATTCGGAGGCGATTCCGATCGCGTTCGATCTCCTCGAGCACGAAGGCCTCTGCATGGGCGGCTCGACAGGCGTGAACGTAGCCGGTGCCATCCGCTTGGCAAAGCAGATGGGGCCGGGCCACACCATCGTGACGATCCTCTGCGACTACGGTACACGCTATGCCTCCAAGCTCTACAACCCAGCCTTCCTGCGCGAGAAGAACCTGCCCGTTCCGGCATGGCTGGAAAAAACGCCGGACGTTCCGGATGTGTCCGAGGAGGTTCCGGCGTGACGGCGCTGCTGTTTCGCGAAGATGCCTACCTGAAATCCTGCGAAGCCAGCGTCACCGCCATCAATGATCGCGGCGGCATTGTGCTGGACCAGACCGTGTTCTACGCGACCGCCGGAGGACAGCCGGGCGACAAGGGCCGCATTGTGTGGGACGGCGGCGAGGCGGCCATCGCCACGACAGTTTATGACGAGGCGAAGAACGTCGCCCATGTTCCAGCCCCGGCCGGCATTTTGCCACCCATCGGCGCAAAGGTGACGGCGCAACTCGACTGGGCCAACCGTTTGCGCACCATGCGTGCCCACACCATGATGCACTTGCTCTGCGCATCCGTGCCATTCCCCGTCACCGGCGGTTCCATTGGCGAGGATGGCGGCCGCATCGACTTCGACATTCCTGAAGGCCAGATTCCAGACAAGATTGAACTGGCCGCCCGCATCAACCGCATGATCGCTGAAGACCATCCCGTCTCCTTCCGCTGGATCACGGACGGGGAGATGGAGCAGAACCAGCATTTGATCCGCACCATGTCGGTAAAGCCGCCCATGGGAACGGGCCGCGTGCGCCTTGTCATGATCGGCGAGGACGGCAAGGTCGATCTCCAGCCCTGTGGCGGCACGCATGTGAGTTCCACCGTCGCCATCGGCCCAATCGCCGTCGCGAAGATCGAGAACAAGGGCAAGATCAACCGCCGCATTAGACTGGTGTTCGCATGAGCAACGATCTCGTCTCCACGGAATGGCTCGAAGCCCACCTGGACTCGCCTGACATCGCCATCATCGATGCCTCGTGGCACCTGCCAACCGCCAAGCGCGATGCGAAGGCCGAGTTCCTCGAAGGCCACATTTCCGGTGCGCAATATTTCGACATCGACGAATTGTCGGACACGGCAAGCGCCTTGCCCCACATGCTGCCCAGCCCTGAGAAATTCTCCTCCCGTATTCGGAAGCTCGGTATTGGTGACGGCAAGCGCGTGATCGCGTATGACGCGGCAGGCCTGTTCTCGGCAGCCCGCGCCTGGTGGATGTTCAAGGTTTTCGGCCACGAGGACGTGGCGATCCTTGATGGCGGCCTGCCGAAGTGGAAGGCCGAATCGCGCCCGCTTGAAGATGGCCCCGCGCGCAAACCGCAGGAACGCCATTTCACGGCGCGCTTCCGCTCCATGATGGTGCGCGACCAGAAGGACGTTGCCGCGGCGCTGAAATCCGGCACGGCGCAAATAGCCGATGCCCGGTCCGGCACAAGATTTCGAGGTGAGGAAGTCGAGCCTCGTCCAGGCGTCCGCGCCGGCCACATGCCGGGCGCCAGAAACGTACACTACGCATCATTGCTAAAGCCGGACGGCACGCTGAAATCGCCAGCCGAAATCGAAGCCGTCTTTGCGGCAGCAGGCGTCGATCTGTCGAAACCGGTCATAACCTCATGCGGTTCGGGCGTCACCGCCGCGATTCTGTCTCTGGGCATGACACTGACGGGCAAGCGCGACCACGCCCTCTACGATGGATCCTGGACCGAATGGGGCGGCAATCCTGATAATCCGGTGGCAACAGGAACATAATCTGCGTCCAGACGGGTTGAAATTCGGAACAAACTATTATAACATCCGTTATAAGGAGAGTCCGATGAACAAGCATGTCACCATAGCGACCGCCAAAGTCACCACTGTCGGCAATTCCGTCGGTATCACGCTTCCCAAGGAAGTGCTGGCCAAACTCCGCGTTGGCAAGGGCGACGTCCTGTGCCTGACCGAAACGCCGGACGGCATCTTGCTCACGCCCTATAGCGCCGAGTTCGCCGAGATCATGGAAGCGGCTGAAATCGTGATGCGGGAAGATCGCGAGGTTCTGCGGGCGCTCGCAAAATAAAACTCATGGCGGAAATCAAATGGCTAAGCATCGAAGCAGCGCTGGCGATGCATGCACGGCAACTAGCTGAACACGGTGGTGGCGAAGGAATTCGTGATCGGGGACTCTTGGAGTCTGCTTTGCAGCGCCCAATCAACAAGGTTGGCTATGGTTCGCCTGATGTTTTCGAGCTTGCTGCGGCATATGCCTTCGGGATCGCACGAAATCACCCATTCATCGATGGAAACAAGCGAACGGCACTTGTGGCATCACGTACATTTCTGTTGATCAATGGCTATCAGATCGGCGCAACCAAAGAAGACCGCCTTCGAACATTTCTGAAACTGGCAGCAGGCGAATTGTCAGAGGAAGAGCTGACGGAGTGGTTTAGAACCGTCGCCGTTCCGCAATGATTGTCACCGCACCGGCGGTGCGTAAAGCAGTCCGCCTGCGTTCCACAATCCGTTGATGCCGCGTTCGATGGCCAGCGGTGTTTCTGCTCCAAGGTTGCGGTTGAAGATTTCGCCGTAATTGCCCGTGGCTTTCACGGCGCGTAGCGCCCAATCCGCATCAAGCCCCATGTCGGCTCCGAATGTTCCTT
>JBKJQU010000240.1:0-17429 GCA_046594995.1 Aestuariivirga sp. | reverse complement strand
GTTGATGTTCACGCCCTGCAGACGGTAGACTTCCTGGATTTCGTTGACGAGGTAAGAGGCGAGCTCTTCCACGCCCTTGATGTCCAGAATGTCATGCGGCGCCGCATTGCCGTCCATCATGTACTCGCCCTTCTCGATGAAGTCGCCTTCCTGAACGGGCAAATGCTTGCCCTTCGGGATGAGATACTCCACGGCCTCTGCGCCTTCCTCCTGGGGAACGACACGGATGCGGCGCTTGTTCTTGTAGTCGCGTCCGAATTCCACGCGGCCCGAGATCTCCGCGATGATCGCATGATCCTTCGGACGGCGGGCTTCGAACAGTTCAGCAACACGCGGCAGACCGCCGGTGATGTCGCGCGTCTTGGCACTTTCGAGCGGGATACGCGCCAGCACGTCGCCGGCGGTGACCTTGGCGCCCGGATCGACCGAGAGCACTGCATCCACCGACAGCAAGTAACGGGCTTCGCCGCCACGTGCGAGCTTGTGGATCTTGCCGTCCTTGTCCTTGACGATCATGGCCGGCTTTAACGTCGAACCGCGCTGGTTCGAGCGCCAGTCGATGATGACGCGGTTGGTGATGCCCGTCGCTTCGTCCGCGATTTCGTTCACTGACACGCCTTCGACCACATCTTCGAACTCTACGGTGCCTTCGACTTCCGTCATCAGCGGACGGGTATAGGGATCCCATTCCGCCAGACGTGCGCCGCGTTTCACCGTATCGCCCTCGTCGATGTAGAGGCGCGTTCCGTAGCCCACCTTGTGCACGGCGCGCTCGTTGCCATTGTCGTCGACGACGACGATGGCGCTGTTGCGGCCCATGACCATGAGGCGGCCCGTGGCATCGCGTGCCACATTGCGGTTGCGGATGACAACCTTGCCGTCGTGGTTCGATTCCACGAAGGACTGGTCGAGCACCTGCGCCGTGCCGCCGATGTGGAAGGTACGCATGGTGAGCTGCGTGCCCGGTTCACCGATCGACTGCGCCGCGATGACGCCGACGGCTTCACCCATGTTGACGGGCGTGCCGCGGGCAAGATCGCGTCCATAGCACTTGGCGCAAACGCCGAACTTGGTTTCGCACGTCAACACCGAGCGGATGCGGATCTCGGTGATCCCCGCTTTCTCGATGCGCTCGACATGCGCTTCCATGATCTCCTCGCCAGCCGGAACGATGATCTCGCCGGTTGCCGGATCGACCACGTTATCAGCCGGAGTACGGCCGAGGACGCGGATACCGAGCGAGGCGATCACCTCGCCCGCGTCGATGATCGGACGGGCCGTGATCGCGGTCTTGGTGCCGCAATCGACTTCCGAGATGATGGCGTCCTGCGCCACGTCGACAAGACGGCGGGTGAGGTAACCCGAGTTTGCCGTCTTGAGCGCCGTGTCGGCCAGACCCTTACGGGCACCGTGCGTCGAGTTGAAGTACTCGAGCACCGAGAGGCCTTCCTTGAAGTTCGAGATGATCGGCGTCTCGATGATCTCGCCCGACGGCTTGGCCATGAGGCCGCGCATACCGCCAAGCTGCTTCATCTGGGCGGGCGAACCGCGCGCACCCGAGTGGCTCATCATGTAGATCGAATTGATCTGCATCTCACGGCCGTTCTCGTCGTACTTCACGGCTTGAATGCGGGCCATCATTTCCTCGGCCACCTTGTCCGTGGTCTTGGCCCATGCATCGACAACCTTGTTGTACTTCTCGCCCTGCGTGATGAGACCGTCGATATACTGCTGCTCGAACTCCTTGACGAGGTCGCGCGTGGTGTTGACGATCTTTTCCTTGGTTTCGGGAATGACCATGTCATCCTTGCCAAAGGAAATGCCCGCCTTGTAGGCGTTGTAGAAGCCGAGGCTCATGATCCGGTCGCAGAAAATGACCGACTCTTTCTGGCCGCAATGGCGATAAACGGCGTCGATCATTTTGGAGATGTCGCGCTTGGTCATCAGCTTGTTGCAGAGATCATAGGAGATGCCGATGGACTTTGGCAGCAACTCGCCGATCTTCATGCGGCCCGGCGTCGTTTCCACGATCCGATTGTAACGGCGGCCTTCGTTGTTCACGTCGGCGACGCGGCCTTTGATCTTGGTGTGCAGCGTGATGACGCCTGCCGCCAGAGCATGGTCGATTTCTGCCATGTTGCCGAAGGCCTTGCCCTCGCCCGGCTCGCCCTTGCGGGTGATCGAGAGATAGTAAAGACCGAGCACGATGTCTTGCGACGGCACGATGATAGGCTGGCCGTTCGCGGGATGCAGAACGTTGTTCGTCGACATCATGAGAACGCGGGCTTCAAGCTGGGCTTCAAGCGACAGCGGCACGTGAACGGCCATCTGGTCGCCGTCGAAGTCGGCGTTGAAGGCCGTGCAGACGAGCGGATGCAGTTGGATCGCCTTGCCTTCGATCAGCACGGGTTCGAACGCCTGGATGCCGAGACGATGAAGCGTTGGCGCGCGGTTCAGCATCACCGGATGTTCGCGGATGACCTCGTCGAGGATATCCCAGACTTCCGGCTTTTCCTTTTCGACGAGCTTCTTTGCCTGCTTCACGGTGGCAGACAGTCCCTTCGCGTCGAGGCGCGAGTAGATGAACGGCTTGAAAAGCTCGAGCGCCATCTTCTTCGGCAGGCCGCACTGGTGAAGCTTCAGTTCCGGACCCACGACGATAACCGAGCGGCCGGAATAATCGACGCGCTTGCCGAGCAGGTTCTGGCGGAAGCGGCCCTGCTTGCCCTTCAGCATGTCGGCCAGGGACTTCAGCGGACGCTTGTTGGCACCCGTGATGACGCGGCCACGGCGGCCGTTGTCGAACAACGCGTCAACGGCTTCCTGCAACATGCGCTTTTCGTTGCGCACGATGATGTCCGGCGCGCGAAGTTCGATCAGGCGCTTCAGGCGGTTGTTGCGGTTGATCACGCGGCGGTAGAGATCGTTCAAATCACTGGTAGCGAAGCGCCCCCCGTCCAGGGGAACCAAAGGCCGGAGTTCCGGCGGAATGACCGGAACCTGCGTGAGGATCATCCATTCCGGGCGGTTGCCGGATTCGAGGAAGCTTTCGACAAGCTTCAGGCGCTTGGCGATCTTCTTCGGCTTCAAATCACCCGTGGCATTGCGGAGATCCTCGCGAAGCTGGTCGCGCAGTTGCTCGAGGTTCATGGCCATCAGAATGTCGCGGATGGCCTCGGCACCGATCGATGCCGTGAAGGCGTCCTCGCCGTAGTCTTCCTGAGCCTTGATGTATTCCGATTCCGAGAGCAGCGAATGCAGCTTCATCGGCGTAAGGCCAGGTTCGAGAACGATGTAGTTCTCGAAGTAAAGGATGCGCTCCACGTCCTTCAGCGTCATGTCGAGCAGCATGGAAATGCGGCTCGGCAGCGACTTCAGGAACCAGATGTGGGCGACGGGAGCCGCGAGTTCGATGTGGCCCATGCGCTCGCGCCGGACCTTCGACAGCGTCACTTCCACGCCGCACTTTTCGCAGATGATGCCCTTGTACTTCATGCGCTTGTACTTGCCGCAAAGGCATTCGTAGTCCTTCACGGGCCCGAAAATGCGGGCGCAGAACAGCCCGTCCCGCTCCGGCTTGAAGGTACGGTAGTTGATGGTTTCGGGCTTCTTGATCTCGCCGAACGACCACGAGAGAATCTTCTCCGGTGATGCGATCGAAATGCGGATTTGATCGAATGTCTGCGCCGGGGTTGCCGGGTTGAAGACGTTCATGACCTCTTGGTTCATCGGTCACTTCTCCTTTTCGCGGAACTTGGTCCGCATGTGTTCTGAAACGAATGACGTCAGACTGGCGGGGAGCCGTCAGGCCCCCCGCTCAGGAACACTTATGTTGGTTGCTGCGAGCTCTGCAGCTCGACGTTCAGACTGAGCGAACGCATCTCCTTGACAAGCACGTTGAAGCTTTCGGGAATGCCCGCCTCGAAGGTGTCATCGCCGCGCACGATGGCTTCATAAACCTTCGTGCGGCCTGCGACGTCGTCCGACTTGATCGTCAGCATTTCCTGCAACGTGTAGGCAGCGCCATAAGCCTCGAGAGCCCAGACTTCCATTTCGCCGAAGCGCTGCCCGCCGAACTGGGCCTTGCCGCCCAGCGGTTGCTGGGTGACGAGAGAGTAAGGACCAATCGAGCGCGCATGGATCTTGTCGTCCACAAGGTGATGCAGCTTCAGGATATAGATGTAGCCGACGGTAACCTGGCGGTCGAAAGGTTCGCCAGAGCGGCCGTCGAAAAGCTGCACCTGGCCCGATGTCGAAAGACCCGCGTCTTTCAGCATCGCGGCGATGTCCTCTTCCTTGGCGCCATCGAACACCGGTGTGGCAATGGGAACGCCACGCCGGAGGTTCTCGGCTGCTTCCAGAAGCGAGCTGTCATCAAGGCTTTGCAACTCGTCGTGCTTGCCATAGATGCGGTTCATCTCGGTCCGCAGCGGCTTGACGTCCTGCGTGTCCTTGTAGGTATCGAGCATGGCGCCGATTTTCCGGCCCATGCCGGCACATGCCCAGCCTAAATGGGTTTCGAGGATCTGTCCGACGTTCATGCGCGAAGGCACGCCCAGCGGGTTCAGCACCACATCCACATGCGTGCCGTCCTCAAGGAATGGCATGTCCTCGACGGGAACGATGCGCGAGACCACACCCTTGTTGCCGTGACGGCCTGCCATCTTGTCGCCCGGCTGGATCTTGCGCTTCACGGCCACGAAGACCTTGACCATCTTCATGACGCCCGGCGGAAGTTCGTCGCCGCGCTGCAGCTTCTCGACCTTGTCAAGGAAGCGGTTTTCAAGGCGCTTCTTCGACTCTTCGTACTGCTGCTTCATGGCTTCGAGTTCGCCCATGGCCTTTTCGTCGCCAAGCGCGATGTTCCACCACTGCGAGCGCGGCATGTCTTCCAGCGTCTTCGCTGAAATCTCACCTTCGATCTTGTGGCCCTTGGGACCGCCGGTGGCGGTCTTGCCCGTCAGGAACAGATTGAAGCGGCCATAGGAATTGCGGTCGAGGATCGCCAGTTCGTCATCGCGGTCCTTGGCAAGGCGTTCGATCTCTTCGCGTTCGATAGCGAGAGCACGCTCATCCTTGTCGACGCCGTGGCGGTTAAACACGCGCACTTCGACGACCGTTCCGGAGACACCGGGCGGCAGGCGGAGCGATGTGTCGCGAACGTCCGAAGCCTTTTCACCGAAGATGGCGCGGAGCAGCTTTTCTTCCGGCGTCATCGGGCTTTCACCCTTCGGCGTGATCTTGCCACACAGGATGTCGCCCGGCTTCACTTCCGCGCCGATATAAACGATGCCGGCTTCGTCCAGGTTCTTGAGTGCTTCTTCACCGACGTTCGGAATATCGCGGGTGATTTCTTCGGGCCCGAGCTTCGTATCGCGCGCCATCACGTCGAATTCCTCGATGTGGATGGAGGTGAACACGTCATCTTTCACGATCCGCTCGGAGAGCAGGATCGAGTCCTCGAAGTTGTAGCCGTTCCAGGGCATGAACGCGACTAGCACGTTCTGGCCGAGTGCCAGATCGCCAAGATCGGTCGAAGGACCGTCAGCGATGATGTCGCCTTGTTTGACCTTGTCGCCCACACGCACCAGCGGACGCTGGTTGATGCAGGTGTTCTGGTTCGAGCGCTGGAACTTGGCGAGTGTGTAGATGTCGACACCCGACTTCGACGGATCGGTCTCTTCCGTCGCACGGATGACGATGCGCTTGGCATCGACCTGATCAACCATGCCGGAGCGGCGCGCAGCGACGGCAGCGCCCGAGTCACGGGCCACGACCGATTCCATGCCTGTGCCCACGAGCGGCGCGTTGGTACGCACCAGCGGCACGGCCTGACGCTGCATGTTCGAACCCATCAGCGCACGGTTGGCGTCGTCGTTCTCGAGGAACGGGATCAGCGCCGCGGCGACGGAAACGAGCTGCTTTGGAGACACATCGACATAGTCGATCTTGTCGGCCGGAACAGTCAGCACGTCACCGGCATGACGCGCGATGACTAGGTCTTCGGCGAAGGTGCCGTCCTTGGTCAGCGCCACGTTCGCCTGCGCGATATGGTGCTTCTGCTCCTCGATGGCCGAGAGATAGACGACTTCTTTCGACACTTTGCCGTCGATGACCTTCTGGTACGGCGTTTCGATAAAGCCGTACTTGTTCACGCGGGCATAAGTCGCCAGCGAGTTGATGAGACCGATGTTCGGGCCTTCCGGCGTTTCAATCGGGCAGATGCGGCCGTAGTGCGTCGGATGCACGTCGCGGACTTCGAAACCGGCACGCTCGCGGGTGAGACCGCCCGGTCCAAGCGCCGAGAGGCGGCGCTTGTGGGTGATTTCGGAGAGCGGGTTGGTCTGGTCCATGAACTGCGAGAGCTGCGAGGAACCAAAGAATTCGCGCACGGCCGCAGCCGCAGGCTTGGCGTTGATCAGGTCATGCGGCATGACGGTGTCGATATCGACCGACGACATGCGCTCCTTGATGGCGCGTTCCATGCGGACGAGGCCGAGGCGGTACTGGTTTTCCATCAGCTCGCCAACCGAGCGGACGCGGCGGTTGCCGAGGTGATCGATGTCGTCGACTTCGCCCTTGCCGTCGCGCAGCTCATGCAGCGTTGCGATCACCGAGATGATGTCCTCGCGGCGCAGCACGCGCATGGAGTCAGGCACGTCGAGTTCGAGGCGCATGTTCATCTTCACGCGGCCCACGGCCGAGAGATCATAGCGCTCCTGATCGAAGAACAGGCCCATGAACAGAGCTTCAGCGGTCTCGCGCGTCGGCGGCTCGCCCGGGCGCATGACGCGGTAGATTTCGACGAGCGCCTGCTCGTAGCTCTCGACCTTGTCGGCCTTCAGCGTGTTGCGGATGTAAGGACCCGTGTTGATGTGGTCGATATCAAGCAGACGAAGTTCGGCATAACCGTTCTCCTTCAGCGCGGCGAGCGACTTCTCGCTGATCTCGTCACCAGCTTCGGCGAAGATTTCACCGGTCTTCTCGTCGACGAGTTCGTCGGCCAGATAAAGGCCATGGAGCTCGCCATCCTGCACCAGCAGGTCCTTCACGCCGTCTTCCGCGATCTTGCGGGCGAGGCGCGGCGTGATCTTCTTGCCGGCTTCCACCACGACCTGTCCGGTCTTGGCATCGATCAGGTCGACCGTCGGCTTGATACCCTTGAAACGCTGCGCGTTGAACGGCGTCTTCCAGCCGTCCTTCGTCATCGTGTAGGTCACGGTCTTGTAGAAGGTATGCAGGACCTCTTCGGAATCGAGCCCCAGCGCATAGAGCAGCGTGGTGATCGGCAGCTTGCGCCGGCGATCGATACGCGCATAGATGATGTCCTTGGCGTCAAACTCGAAGTCGAGCCATGAGCCGCGGTAGGGAATGATGCGCGCCGCGAACAGCAGCTTGCCTGAAGAATGCGTCTTGCCCTTGTCGTGGTCGAAGAACACGCCGGGCGAACGATGCATCTGCGAAACGATCACGCGCTCGGTGCCGTTGACGACGAAGGTGCCATTGGCCGTCATCAGGGGCATGTCGCCCATGTAGACGTCCTGCTCCTTGATATCCTTGACCGACTTCGACTGCGTATCGGGATCGACTTCGAACACGATAAGGCGCAACGTCACCTTCAGCGGCGCCGCGAAGGTCATTCCGCGCTGCTGGCACTCGTCCACGTCGAATTTCGGCTGTTCGAACTCGTAACGCACGAATTCAAGCATGGCCTGTCCCGAGAAATCGGTGATCGGGAAGACTGACTTGAAAACTGCCTGGAGGCCGTCGCTTAGCCGTCCGCCCTTGGGTTCTGTCATTTGCAGGAACTGATCGTATGACTCGCGCTGGACCTCGATGAGGTTCGGCATTTCGGCCACTTCGATGTTCTTGCCGAAGAACTTGCGAAGACGTTTGCGGCTAGCGGCGGACTGTGTTTCGGCCATCTGTTTTCCTTAACGTTCTGAAACAAGCATGATCGACAGCTTGCCCAACCCCCTTTTTTAGGAGAATCGGACAAGCCGTCGCAAAAACGCGGTACTGGCCCGGCGGCGCCCTAAAGTAAAGACGCCGCCGGAAATTCGTTACTTCAGCTCGACCTTGGCACCAACGGCTTCGAGTTTCTTCTTCATCGCTTCGGAATCGGCCTTGTTGGCACCTTCCTTCACGACCTTCGGAGCGCCTTCGACGAGGTCCTTGGCTTCCTTGAGGCCCAGGCCGGTGATGGCGCGGACTTCCTTGATGACTTCGATCTTCTTGTCGCCAACAGCCATGAGCATGACCGTGAATTCTGTCTTCTCTTCAACCGGAGCAGCGGCAGCGGCCGGACCGGCAGCTGCAGCGGCCGGAGCGGCGGCGGAAACGCCCCACTTTTCTTCAAGCATCTTCGAAAGTTCGGCGGCTTCGAGCACGGTGAGGCTCGAGAGGTCTTCAACGATCTTGCTGAGATCAGCCATTTGAGTATCTTTCTTTATAGTCGGTTTGGTTGGTTTGGTTCAGCGAGCCGTCAGGCTGCCTGATCTTTGGTGGCATAGGCGTTCAAAACACGCGCAAGCTGGCTAGCAGGAGCCTGAAGCACACCAGCAATCTTGGTGGCAGGAGCCTGGATAAGACCAATGATCTTGCCCCGCAGCTCATCGAGCGAGGGCAGTTCAGCGAGTGACTTGACCGCATTGGCATCCATCACGGTTTTGCCGAGCGCGCCGCCCAGAACAACGAACTTGTCGTTGGTCTTGGCGAAAGCTGCGGCGACCTTGGGAGCCGAGACGGGATCGGCGGCATAAGCCACCATGGTCGGACCCACGAAGAGGCCCTTGATCCCGGCTGCGTCAGTGCCATCAAGAGCAAGCTTGGCGAGACGGTTCTTGGCAACCTTCACGGTCGCCCCCGCCTGGGACATCTTGTTCCGCAGGTCATTGACCTGGTTCACAGTAAGGCCCTTGTTGTGGGCCACAACGATCACACCGGTGGTCTTGAACACCTGGTTGAGCGATGCGACGAGCTCTACTTTCTCAGCTCTTTCCACTTGCTCTCTCCTTTATGGTGATTGGGTATTTCTCCCGCTCACCGTTGGACCAACCGCTCAAGACACCAACCACCTAAGGCAGATGACGCTTCAGCGGCGCTCATGTGCCTGTCGCCCCACTGTTTCCAGACAGGGAATAGAGGTCCAAACCGACTAGGAACCGCCATATATGGGGTTCGAATTCGCTTTTGAAACCCATCTCATGCAGGCTTGGCGTTTAAGTGGGAACTTTCATTCCCACGCCTGCAATCTCGGACAGGTAATCCAGAGTTCGAAGAACCCTGGTTACCCAATTGAAAAGATTTCTCTATTCAATCGGGAAACTTATAAAATCAGACTTGGCCGCCACCGGTAACGGAAGCAAGATCAAGCTTTAGACCAGGACCCATGGACGAAGAAATGGACAATTTCTTGACATAGGTGCCCTTGGCTGCGGGAGGCTTTGCCTTCACCACGGCATCGACGAACGCCTTGATGTTCTGGGTCAGCGCTTCATCGGTAAAGCTTGCCTTGCCAATACCGGCCTGCACGATGCCGGCCTTTTCGACGCGGAATTCGACAGCGCCGCCCTTGGCGGCCTTGATGGCTCCGGCGACATCCATCGTCACGGTGCCAACTTTAGGGTTCGGCATCATGCCGCGGGGACCCAGCACCTTGCCCAGACGGCCGACGAGGCCCATCATGTCCGGTGTCGCAATGCAACGATCAAAGTCGATCGTGCCCTTGTTGACGATTTCGAAAAGTTCTTCTGCGCCAACCACGTCTGCGCCGGCGGCCTTGGCTTCCTCAGCCTTGGCGCCCTTGGCAAACACGCCGACGCGAACCGTGCGGCCCGTACCATTCGGCAGGTTGACAACGCCGCGGACCATCTGGTCCGAGTGGCGGGGGTCGACGCCGAGGTTCATCGCGATTTCGACGGTTTCATTGAATTTCGCCGTGGCGCGTTCCTTGATCAGCTTCACGGCCTCATCGAGGCCGTAAGTCTTCGTGCGGTCAATGCCTTCGCGGACCTTGGCCAGACGCTTTGCAATCTTCGCCATTGTCTTACTCCACCACCTGAAGGCCCATGGACCGGGCGGACCCGGCAATTTCACGCGTCGCAGCGTCAAGGTCGCGGGCGTTCATGCCTTTGAGCTTCTGTTCGGCAATCTCACGGCACTGGGCCATGGTTACCTTGCCGACGAATACGCCCTTGCCCGGCTCTTTGGAGCCCGACTTGATGCCGGCAACCTTCTTCAGATAATACGACGCGGGCGCCGTCTTCATTTCGAAGGTGAAGGATTTGTCCTGGAAGGCAGTGATCACCACCGGAGTGGGCGTGCCCGGCTCCATCTTCTGCGTCGCGGCGTTGAAGGCCTTGCAGAATTCCATGATGTTCAGACCGCGCTGACCGAGAGCGGGACCGATGGGCGGAGACGGGTTTGCCTGTCCCGCCGGGACCTGCAACTTGATATAGCCGACGACTTTCTTAGCCATTGTGTTTCCCTCGCCGGACGTCCCGGCTTTTTGAGGTTAGTGGTCCGGCTTGTTGAGAGCCTCCCACCGGGTGGACAGTTCCTGAAACCCCTAGCGGAGCTTTTCGACCTGACCATACTCAAGTTCGACAGGCGTGGGCCTGCCGAAGATGGACACGGCGACCTTAAGCCGTGACCGCTCTTCATCAACTTCCTCAACCTGACCGGAAAAGGAAGCGAATGGACCATCGGCAACGCGAACCTGCTCGCCGACTTCAAACGAAATGGTGGACTTCGGACGCTCGACGCCCTCGGCCACCTGGTTCAGGATGCGCGAAGCCTCGGCATCCGTGATCGGGATCGGCTTTGAGTCCGAGCCAAGGAAGCCCGTGACCTTCGGCGTGTTCTTGATCAGGTGAAAAGCCTGATCGGTAAGCTCCATCTTCACCAGCACATAGCCGGGGAAGAAGCGGCGCTCGCTCTTGATCTTGCGGCCGCGGCGGACCTCGATCACTTCTTCTGTCGGAACCAGAACCTGCTCGAAGTACTCGGACAAACCCTTCTGGGCCGCCTGTTCCTTGATCGATTCGGCCACCTTCTTCTCGAAGTTCGAGTAGGCGTGAACGATGTACCAGCGCTTTGCCATGTTTGCCTTGCTTGCCCCGCCCGCCTTTAAATGCCCAGCAATCTCTGCACGCCCCAGTGAAGGACGGCATCGACACCAAGGAAGAACACAGAAGCAACAGCCACCATGATGAACACCATCACCGTCGAGATCATCGTTTCGCGGCGGGAGGGCCAGGATACCTTGGCGCCTTCTTCGCGAACCTGCTGCAGAAATTCAAACGGGTTGGTCTTGGCCACTTTTGTCTTCTTCCTAAAAATTGGCAGGGGCAGAAGGGCTCGAACCCTCGACCTGCGGTTTTGGAGACCGCCGCTCTACCAACTGAGCTATACCCCTATCGGCACGGCGCAGCACCCAGATGGGAACCGCGCCGTCCGTTGTCCATATCAGTCCGTGATCTTGGCGACGACGCCGGCGCCGACGGTACGGCCGCCTTCACGGATGGCGAAGCGCAGCTTCTCTTCCATGGCGATCGGCGTGATGAGCTCGACGTCGAACGAGATGTTGTCGCCCGGCATCACCATCTCCGTGCCCTCGGGCAGCGTCACCACACCCGTCACATCCGTCGTGCGGAAGTAGAACTGCGGACGGTAGTTGGCAAAGAACGGCGTGTGACGGCCACCCTCTTCCTTCGTCAGGATATAGGCTTCCGCCTTGAACTTCTTGTGCGGCTTCACAGAACCCGGCTTGCACAGAATCTGGCCACGCTCGACGCCTTCACGGTCAATGCCGCGTAAGAGTGCGCCGACATTGTCGCCAGCCTCGCCCGTGTCCAGGAGCTTCCGGAACATCTCGATCCCCGTCACCGTGGTCTTCTGGGTGTCGCGGATGCCGACGATCTCGACTTCCTCGCCAACCTTGACAATGCCGCGCTCGACCCGGCCCGTCACCACCGTGCCACGGCCCGAGATCGAGAACACATCCTCGATCGGCATCAGGAACGGCTGGTCCTTGGCCCGCACCGGCTGCGGAATATACTCGTCAACCGCCGCCATCAGCTTCAATATCGCGTCATGCCCGATCTCGGGATTGGTGCCGTTCAGCGCACACAGCGCCGAACCGCGGATGATCGGAATGTCATCGCCCGGGAACTGATACGAGCTCAGAAGCTCGCGCACTTCCATCTCGACCAGATCCAGCAACTCCGGATCATCCACCATGTCGACCTTGTTCATGAACACAACGAGTGCCGGAACGCCAACCTGACGGGCCAGCAGGATGTGCTCTCTGGTCTGCGGCATCGGGCCGTCAGCCGCCGAAACAACCAGAATGCCGCCATCCATCTGCGCCGCACCGGTGATCATGTTCTTCACATAATCCGCATGCCCCGGGCAATCGACGTGGGCATAGTGCCTCGCCTTCGTCTGATACTCGACGTGGGCCGTGTTGATCGTGATGCCGCGGGCGCGCTCTTCGGGCGCCTTGTCGATCTGGTCGTACGCCGTGAACGTCGCGCCGCCAGATTCAGCCAGAACCTTGGTGATCGCAGCCGTCAGCGACGTCTTGCCATGGTCAACATGGCCAATCGTGCCAATGTTGCAATGCGGCTTGTCGCGGTTGAATTTCTCTTTGCCCATCGGATATCTCCGTATCTAATCTCTAAACTGTCTTACTAATTGCGCTTTTCAAAGGTGGTGCAGGAAGCTGTAGCCTCATGCGTATTTCTTCTGGACTTCCTGGGCCACCGCCGTAGGGACCTGCGCGTAGTGATCGAACTGCATGGTATAGCTCGCGCGGCCCTGGCTCATCGAACGCAGTGTGTTGATGTATCCGAACATGTTGGCGAGCGGCACCATGGCATTCACGATCTGCGCGTTGCCGCGCATCGAGGTGCCCAGGATCTGGCCACGGCGCGAGTTCAGGTCGCCGATGACGCCGCCGAGAAAGTCCTCCGGCGTGGTCACCTCGACCTTCATGATCGGCTCGAGCAGAACCGCACCGGCTTTCTGAAGGGCTTCACGGAGCGCCATGCGGGAGGCAATTTCGAAGGCGATCGCAGAAGAGTCGACTTCATGGTAGGCGCCGTCCGTCAGCGCGATCTTGATGTCCACGATGGGGAAACCGGCGAGAATGCCCGAACTCATCACCGAGTTCAGGCCCTTTTCGACGCCGGGGATATATTCCTTGGGCACCGTGCCACCGACGACCTTGCTTTCGAACTCGTAGCCTGCGCCCTTTTCATTGGGCTCGAGTTCAAGAATGACGCGGGCGAACTGGCCCGTACCGCCGGTCTGCTTCTTGTGGGTATAGTCGACCTCGGTCTTGCGGGTGATGGTTTCGCGGTAAGCGACCTGAGGTGCGCCAACCTGTACTTCGACCTTGTGGGTGCGCTTCAGGATGTCGACCTTGATGTCGAGGTGAAGCTCGCCCATGCCCTTGATAATGGTCTCGCCCGACTCGCTATCGGTCGATACGCGGAAGGACGGGTCTTCGGCAGCGAGTTTGTAGAGCGCGACGGCCATCTTTTCCTGGTCGGCCTTGGTCTTGGGCTCAACCTTCATTTCGATGACCGGCTCGGGAAATTCCATCTTCTCGAGGATCACGGGCTTGGCCGGATCGCACAGCGTGTCGCCGGTGCGCGATTCCTTCAAGCCGACGAGAGCGACGATGTCGCCGGCATGGGCCTCGGCAATTTCCTCGCGGTTGTTGGCGTGCATGAGAACCATGCGGCCGACACGCTCGGTCTTGTCGCGGGTGGAATTCAGAAGGGCTATGCCCTTGTGCAGCGTGCCGGAATAAACGCGGCAGAATGTCAGGATGCCGTACTGGTCGTCCATAAGCTTGAAGGCCAGCAGCGCCAAGGGTTCGGTGTCGGACGAAATACGCACGGTCTCTTCGCCTGTCCTGACGTCGATGCCCTTGATCGGCGGACGGTCAAGGGGCGAGGGCAAATAATCCACCACTGCGTCGAGCAGCGGCTGTACGCCCTTGTTCTTGAAAGCCGAACCGCAAAGCACCGGGAAGAAGGAACTATTGAGCACCGCCTTGCGCAACAGCTTCTTGATGGTCTCGTTGGCCATCTCCTTGCCGTTAAGATAATCGTCCATCGCCTGATCGTCGAGTTCGGCGCAGGCTTCGATCATCTCGGCGCGCGCCTGAACGGCGGCTTCGAGGAGATCGGCAGGAATGTCTTCATCATGATAGTTCGCACCGAGAGCTTCATTCTCCCAGATGACGGCCTTCATGCGAACGAGATCGATGATGCCCTTGAAATCAGCTTCAGCGCCAATCGGCAGCTGGATCGGGACCGGCCTCGCGCCGAGGCGTTCCTTGATGTCCTTGATGCACTGTTCGAAGCTGGCGCCCGTCTTATCCATCTTGTTGCAGAACACGATACGCGGAACATTATACTTGTCGCCCTGGCGCCACACGGTCTCGGTCTGGGGTTCAACGCCCTGGTTCGAGTCAAGCACGCAGACGGCGCCATCGAGCACACGCAACGAGCGCTCGACTTCAATCGTGAAGTCGACGTGGCCGGGGGTGTCGATGATGTTCATGCGCTTACCGTTCCAGTAAGCGGTGGTGGCAGCGGACGTGATCGTTATGCCACGCTCCTGCTCCTGCTCCATGAAATCCATGGTGGCAGCGCCGTCATGCACTTCGCCGATCTTGTGGCTCTTGCCGGTATAGTAGAGGATACGCTCGGTCGTGGTCGTCTTGCCGGCATCGATGTGAGCCATGATGCCGAAGTTACGATAATCCTCGATGGCGTGTTGGCGGGCCATGATCTTTTATTCCTGTATCTCTTACCAGCGGTAATGGGAGAAGGCGCGGTTCGCCTCTGCCATCTTATGAGTATCTTCGCGCTTCTTCACGGCAGTGCCGCGATTGCTTGCTGCGTCGAGCAGTTCGCCGGAAAGACGGTCAACCATGGTGGTTTCGTTGCGGTTGCGGGCGGCGGTGATGATCCAGCGGATGGCGAGAGCCTGACGGCGCTCGGTGCGAACTTCGACCGGGACCTGGTAGGTCGCACCACCGACGCGGCGCGAACGCACTTCGATCGCCGGAGCGACGTTGTTCAGGGCATCATGGAAGACCTGGATGGGGTCCTGCTTGGCCTTGCCCTGGATCTTGTCGAAGGCGCCGTAGACGATGCCTTCGGCAACCGACTTCTTGCCCTCGTACATGAGGTTGTTCATGAACTTCGAAACCACGAGATCGTGGAACTTCGGGTCCGGATTGATTTCACGCTTTTCGGCGCGGTGACGACGTGACATTTTACTTGAGTCTCCCCGCTCTTATTTCGGACGCTTCGCGCCATACTTCGAACGGCGCTGGCGGCGCTTGACGATGCCCTGGGTATCGAGCACGCCGCGAATGATGTGATAACGGACACCGGGAAGATCCTTCACACGGCCGCCGCGGATCATCACCACCGAGTGTTCCTGAAGGTTGTGACCTTCACCCGGAATGTAACTCACCACTTCGAAACCGTTGGTGAGACGAACCTTGGCCACCTTGCGGAGCGCCGAGTTCGGCTTCTTCGGGGTGGTGGTGTAGACACGCGTGCAAACGCCGCGCTTCTGGGGGCAGGCCTGCATGGCGGGTACCTTGTTGCGGTACACCGGCGCCTGGCGGGGCTTGCGAATGAGCTGGTTGATCGTCGGCATTGTGGCCTTGTCTCTACCTTCGAACCCGATTGCACATAAACAAAAACACCGACGTGATCCGGGTTCATGGATCGCGCAGTGCTCCAAAACCAGAGGACCCAGGGACCAGCAGTGTTCCCGGAGGGTCTTGACCTCAGATGTTTCATCTTCGCTTTCCTCGCAACGTCTCGGTGCGCGAAACACCGACTGCCTGCCGCCAGAAAGCGAAAGGGTCTCTACAGGGGTGGATAAGCGGCGTCAACCCCAATTTCGAGCTTTGTTGCTGCGATCTTGCGGGTTTCCGCCTCACTTGCCGGTATCGCGGCACTGGTGATTGTGCGTCACACACGCGAATCGGCAGCACGAGGGAATTCGTGGCCACAATTGTTCTGATTCCCGCCACATCCCCGCCGATGTTGAGCGGGATTCTAGTGAATTGACGGCGACTCGTTTCACTTCATCCCAAAAAAACAGGGGGAAACTCGCATGATGTCCACACCGCTCAAGGTCTGGTGGCATGAACTGAATACCTGGGAGCCCGAACAGGCGCGGCATTTCTATAATGCCACGCTGGGCTGGGACTTCCAGCCTACCGCCCTGCCAGACGGCGCGCGCTATTGGGTGGCCCACAAGGATGGCCGCGCGGTGGGTGGCATCTTTCAGCTGACCGAGCCGGACTTCCAGGGCATTCCGTCTCACTGGATGACCTATCTGGCCGTCGAGGACATCATGGACGCGCAGACCAAGGCGGAAGCCGCTGGCGGCGATATCCTGCGGGCGGCCTTCAGGCTTCCAGGCGTCGGCAAGCTTTCGGTGGTCACCGACCCGACGGGCGCCATCATCGGGCTGATCGAGCCCGAGGGCTCCTACGCGTCCGCGCCCGTCCACTAGGTTCTTCCAATCTGGCGCTAGAACCCGGCGTCTGACCGGCGTTACCTGTCTCGATGACAGGGGAATGCCGTGGAAGAGGCCGGGTTCATCGTGCTGGGCATATGGCGCGAAGTGCATCGGCGCTGCGGCGGGTGCTGCCCGCTTCCGCACCATTATGCTCAGCGATCTGGCGATTCTGGCGCTGATCGCCATGATGCAGGGACTGGCGGCGCTGTAACGATCACTACTGAAACAATCATTTCAGTGGTGCCACAATTAATTTCGTTTGTTTCAGATTTCGTGACGCCCGTCACATGTGGTTCAGGTTGGACCGGCTATTCCAGCCGCCAAAAACACGGCCCGAACGGAGATTCGCTCATGACCGCCAACATTTCGATCCGCCAGGCAGCGCCGATTGAAGACGATGTGCGCCGGCACGACGGGACGCTCCACTGGTAGCCTGAGCCCTATATCTTCCAAGGTCAATTTCGGTTATTGTCGAAAGCGAACGTGGAGGATGGCCCATGTCGGAACTGGTTTCCAAGGATACTGACGGCACCGAGCATTTTCACTGGATCCAGGAACGCGAACAGTCTTGCGGCCCGGCTTGCGTCTTCATGATTGAGAGGATCAAGAGGCTGGCCTGCACGGTGGGCGGCGAAGCCCGCATTCGCGATATCGCATCGCGGTTTCCGAAGGGCTACGACGAAAACAACGGCACGCATTTCGAGGCGCTGAAGAAGGCGCTGGACCAGATCGGGCTTTCCGCCATTGCCGGGCGCGTCAACAACATGAAGACCTTCGCCGAGGCTGGAAACTTCCCCTTCATCGCCCGCGTGGGGTGGACGCAGGGCGGCGGCCATTTCGTGGTGGCGGCCAGAACCACA
>JBKJQU010000130.1:0-3487 GCA_046594995.1 Aestuariivirga sp. | reverse complement strand
CGGAGACCATCCGCGTTGAGGGCAGTGCTCTGGGCAAGGTCGAGATCGGATCGGTCGATGCGAAACTTGTCTATGTGCCATCGACCGCGGCCGATGCGCGGCGCAAGGACTTCGAGGCGCAGATACAGGCGCTGCAGGACGAGCGCTCGGTCCTTGACCAGGTGATTGCGGATGCCGAATACCAGAAAAGCCTGATGCAGCAGCTGGCCTCTGGCGCCTTCGCCGCTCCTGCGAAAGATTCTGCCGCCAAGAGCTTCGGCGCGGCCGATCTTGGCCAGTTGCTCGATCTCGTCGGCGGCAAGCTGCAGACCTTGTCGAAACTGGTGCTGGACTCGCGTGTGCGGCAGCGCCAGATTGATCTGGCCATCAATGATCTTTCGAACCAGATCGCCACGCTCGCACCCGCAGAACAGGCGCGGATGCTGGTGACCGTGCATCTTGCTGCGCCTGCCGATGCGAGCGGCACGTTCCGGCTCAGGTATCGTATCGCTGGTGCCGGGTGGCAGCCGATCTATGATGCGCGCTTGACGTCGCCTGCGAAGGACACCGGTTCGAAAATCGAACTGGTGCGCCGTGCCGCCGTGATGCAATCGACGACGGAAGACTGGCAGGACGTGGTGCTGACGCTTTCCACCGCCCGGCCTATCGGCGCGACCGCTGCACCCACCATCATGCCGCAACTGATCGGCGGATATGAGACGGGCCGCGCACAGAATTATTCCCGGAGCCGCGATGCGGCGCTGGAAGCCCCGGCACCTGCAAGCGAGGCGATCGGCGAGTTGGATTCGGCACTGAAGAAGGCCAAGGATGAAGATGTGATGCAGATGGAAGCAACGGTGGAGGTTGCGGGCTTCCAGGCGCTTTATGCCATTCCGGGCCGTGTTTCCGTGGATAATACCGGAACTGCCAAGAATGTGCGGATCGACACGACCGCCATCGATGCGAAGCTTTCGGCCCGGGCGGTGCCGAAGCTCGATCCCAGTGCCTATCTGACGGCGGCCTTCCTGCTTCCGGGCGAGACGCCGCTGCGGCCGGGGACGGTGATGCTCTATCGCGATGGCGTGTTCATGGGGCAGGGTGCATTGCCGCTGCTGTCTCCCGGCGAGGAGACGAAGCTTGGCTTCGGCGTCGATGACCTGATCAAGGTGAAGCGCGTTGAGGTGAAGCGCCAGCGCGGCGAGGAGGGGCTGATCTCAACCTCCAACACGGACGTGCGTGCCTATGACGTGACGATTAAGAACCTCCACGATTTCGACATCCCCGTGACCGTGCTGGACCAGGTGCCCTATTCGACGCAGGAGGATATCACGGTTGAAACATTGCCGGGCATGAGTGCGCCGAGCATCAAGGACTTCGAGAAGAAGCGCGGCGTGCTGGCGTGGAACTTCGACCTGGCGCCAAAAGCAGAGAAAGTCCTGAAGCACGGCTTCAAGGTGACATGGCCGGAGAACATCGAAGTGGGGATGACGCTGAACTGAAGCTTTGCCAGAAGCGCTGCTTCGTGTATGAGCCCGTAACGGCTCCGGTGGTGAAAATCCACCGGGGCCGTTCGTGTGTCTGAAAGGTTCGGAAAATGGCGAATGTGGCGGTTGTCGGCGCGCAGTGGGGCGACGAGGGCAAGGGCAAGCTGGTCGACTGGCTTTCGGAGCGGGCCGATGTGGTGGTGCGATTCCAGGGTGGGCATAATGCCGGCCATACGCTGGTGATCGACGGCGTCACCTACAAGCTGTCGCTGCTGCCGAGCGGAATCGTGCGGCCGGGGAAGCTCTCTATCATAGGCAATGGCGTGGTGATCGACCCGTGGGCGCTGGTGGCAGAGATCGAGAAACTGTCGTCGCAAGGCGTGGACATCAGCCGTTCCAATTTGCGGATCGCAGGAAATGCCACGCTGATCCTGCCGTTGCACCGCGAACTGGACCAGATCCGCGAGGCAGCAGCGGGTGCGGGCAAGATCGGCACCACGGGCCGCGGCATCGGCCCTGCCTATGAAGACAAGGTGGGCCGCCGCGCAATCCGCGTGAACGACTTGGCCGACCTTTCGACTATCGGACCCAAGGTGGACAGGCTGCTGGCGCATCACAATGCGCTGCGCCGGGGCCTTGGCCAGGACGAGGTGAAGGCAACCGACCTCATTTCGCAGCTGGCGGAAGTTGCACCGAAGGTTTTGGCCTATTCGGATGCGGTATGGGCGCTGCTCGACGACATGAAGCGCGAGGGAAAGCGCATCCTGTTCGAAGGAGCCCAGGGCATCCTGCTCGACATCGACCATGGCACATATCCTTACGTGACCTCATCCAACACGGTGGCAGGGCAGGCGGCTGCGGGTTCGGGCCTTGGGCCGTCTTCCATCGGTTATGTGCTTGGGATCGCCAAGGCCTATACAACGCGCGTGGGTTCGGGCCCCTTCCCGACCGAACAGGAGAACGAGGTTGGCGAATACATCGGCCAGCGGGGACGCGAGTTCGGCACGGTGACGGGCCGCAAGCGGCGCTGCGGCTGGTTCGACGCGGTGCTGGTGCGTCAGGCGATCAAGACGTCGGGCATCCATGGCATCGCGCTCACGAAGCTCGATGTGCTCGACGGGCTGGAAGAGATCAAGGTGGGCGTCGGCTATGTGCTTGACGGCAAGAGGATCGAGCGCTTCCCGGCGGCGGAGGAAGCACAAAAGCGCGTGGTGCCGATCTATGAAAGCTTCGAGGGCTGGAAGGGCACGACGGCGGGTGCCAGAAGCTGGGCGCAATTGCCCGCGCAGGCAATCAAGTATGTGAAGTATCTGGAAGAACTGATCGAGTGCCCCGTGGCGCTGCTGTCAACGTCGCCTGAGCGCGATGACACCATCTTGATGAAGGACCCGTTCGAGGACTGAGGGCTTCGTCACCGGCGCGCGAAGCGGGTGTCGAGCGGGACTTTTTCTGCGGAGATGATCTTCAGCGATGGCGCATCTGCGTGCATCGGGTTGATGAGCACGTTGAAGGCCTGGGGCACCAGCACCGATGGTACGCGGAGCAGCAGGCTTTTGCCATCGCGAAGCCATGCATCGCCGACCGCGCGGGTGGCGGCGAGGTTTGCGGTCCAGCCTTCGGGCAGCTGCTCAACGGGTACTATAGGGAGCGGTGTTTCTTCCGGCGCTTTTATGGTGAGTATCTGGAAGTTTTCCGGGATGTCTTCGATATCCATATGGGCAAGGAATTCGGTCAATGTTCCGGCGGGATGCTCTGCCGTGTAGAGGATGGGACGGCCCTTGCTGTGCCAGCGGGCAGGAAAGCGCACACCACCCATGCCGGACAGATCGGCATAGTTGGAAATCCGCCAGAGCTTCATCCGTCAGATGAACATGCCGTGGTCGATCTGGCCGAGAAGATCATCGACGGCACGCGCTCCCGTTTCGCTTTTCAGGAGATCGAGTGGCGGCAGATTGCCCAATGCGGCGTTCCTGCGCCTGAGCCAGCGCGAGGACTTTTCCGGAGTGCCGAAGACGCGGTCAGCC
>JBKJQU010000065.1:0-3278 GCA_046594995.1 Aestuariivirga sp. | reverse complement strand
AGAAATCCGCCACTTCCTGCGTGGCAGCGCGGATGCGGTTCAGGAGTTTCAGGCGGTTCTCGCGGAAGGTTGCGTCCTTGTCGTTCACCGTCACATGCTCGAAGAAGGAATCGACGGGACCGCGCAGCTTGGCGATGGCCGTCATCGCGGCTTCGAAATCCTCGTGCTCGACGGCTTTGCGGGTTTGCCCCACGGCTTGCGTGATGGCGGAATGCAGCGCCTTTTCCTCGCCCTTGATGAGCTGGTTGATGTGGACGTCGCCCTCGTAAGTGCGGCCGTCCTTCTTCTCCTCGATGCGGAGAATGTTGGAAGCGCGCTTGACGCCCGCGAGAAGGTTCTTGCCGTCATCGGTTTCGAGGAATTTCGACAGCGCCTCGACGCGCTTCACGATCATCAACAGGTCGTCCTGATTGCCAAGCGCGAAGACGGCATCGATGAGATCGTGACGGGCACCCTGCTCTTTCAGGTAGACCTTGAGTCGGTCGGCGAAGAATAAGATAAGATCAACTAAGTTTCCTGCACTTAACTCGACTTCACCCGGACCTTGGTCTTTGCCGATCATCCCTCGTAAAAGCTCTGATAGAAACTGACGAACCCTTTCAGATTCGCCTGTTGCCTTCTCAACCGGTATCATCATCTCGGCAATACGAGCTGCAAACTCCAAGGTATTATTGCGAATAAGCGTCCTTGCAGTAGGTACTAATAGCGGCAAGATTCGTAGTCGAAATTCGGAGTCCAATACAACTCTAATGAAACCAAGCGCAGACCTACGTAGGGCGTATGGATCTTTTGATCCGGTGGGTCTCTCGTTTATCAACCAAAAGCCGACAAGCGTGTCGAGCTTATCCGCCAGTGCCACAGCCTGGCCCACGCGTGAGACCGGAATCGAGTCACTCGGGCCCACGGGCTTGTAGTGATCGCGGATGGCGTCGGCCACTTCCGGATCGTAATTCTGGTCGAGTGCGTAGTAGCGGCCCATGAGGCCTTGCAGTTCGGGGAATTCGCCGACCATGCCGGTCACCAGATCGGCCTTCGCCAATCGTGCTGCGAGCTTGGCCTTTTCGACGTCCGCACCGATGGTCTTTGCGATCTCTCCGGCCAGCGCCTCGATGCGTTTCACACGCTCGCCCTGGGTTCCGAGTTTCGCATGGAAGGTGATGGAGTCCAGCTTCTCCGACCACTTCTCGAGGCTCACCTTGCGGTCCTGGTCCCAGAAGAATTTCGCATCGCTTAATCTTGCGGCGATGACCTTGTTGTTGCCGGCGATGATGGTTTTTCCGCCGTCCTTCGCCACGAGGTTCGAGACCATCAGATATTTGTTGGACAGCCTGCCCGGGCCCTCGTCCTTCGAGGCTCGCTCTGCTCGCACCTCAGGGTGAGGGTTTACGGTTGCGAATTCGGGGCGGCCCTCCGAGGCTCGCTCTGCTCGCACCTCAGGGTGAGGGTTTACGGTTGCACCCTCAGGGTGAGGGCTACTATTTTCATCCTCATGCTGAGGTGCGAGGGAACCGAGCCTCGAAGCATCGGGGACGCGGAGCGCGAAGCATTTCTGGTGGTTCTTGATCGAGGTGGTGATCACCTCCGGCGGTACTTCAAGGAAGCTTTCATCGAAGCTGCCCATCAGCACCACGGGCCACTCCACAAGGCCTGCGGTTTCCTTCAACAGGCCTTCGTCCTCGATCAGTTCGAGGCCTTGCGCGAAGGCGAGGTTCCTTGCTTCGGCGCGGATCGTTTCGACGCGCGTATGAAGATCGACGATGACCCTGCTGTCATGAAGCTTCCGGGCATAATCCTCGAAGCGGCGGACCTCGATGTGCTGCTCGCCCATGAAGCGGTGGCCGCGCGTGACGTTGCCGCTTGTGATTCCCTCGATCTCGAAGGGCACCACTTCGCCATCAAACGTGCAGACGATCGAATGCAGCGGGCGCACCCAGCGCAGTGTGCCTGAGCCCCAGCGCATGGATTTGGGCCAGGGGAATTTCCGGATCATATCCGGCACGAGGCTCGCGATGATATCGATCGCATTGCGGCCGGGCTTCCTGATGACGGCGAGATAGAACTGGCCCTTCTTGTCGTCCTGCACCTTCATCTGATCGAGTGTAAGGCCCGTCGATTTCAGGAAGCCGTCAATGGCGGGTTGAGGCGCATCGACGCGCGGGCCTTTGCGTTCTTCCGCAACATCGGCTGCCTTGGCATCGAGCCCCTCGACCGAGAGGACGAGGCGGCGCGGACCGCCGTGAGCCTGCGCACCCTCATAGATGAGGCCCGCTTCCACCAGCGCGCTGGTGACCATGGCGCGCAGATCATCCGCCGCCTTCTGCTGCATGCGGGCGGGTATTTCTTCCGAGAAAAGTTCAAGGAGCAGTTCTGGCATCACATCGCTCCGGAAGCGGCACCACCGCCTGCCGTCTTGCTCCAGGCTTCGCAGCAGCCCTTGGCGAGTTCACGGACACGGAGGATATAGGCCTGGCGTTCGGTGACCGAGATGACGCCCCTCGCATCGAGCAGGTTGAAGGTGTGGGAGGCCTTGATGCACTGGTCGTAGGCGGGAAGTGCGAGTTCGTGCTGGCCGTTTCTGTTGCCGGCTTCGAGAAGCGCGTGGCATTCCTTCTCGGCATCGATGAAATGCTGGAGCAGCGCGTCCGTATTGGCGTGCTCGAAATTGTAGCGCGAGAATTCCTGTTCGGCCTGAAGGAACACGTCGCCGTAGGAGATGCGCTTCGCGCCATCGAGCCCGTTGAAGTTCAGGTCATAGACATTGTCGACGCCCTGCACATACATGGCGAGCCGCTCGAGGCCATAGGTGAGTTCGCCCGAGACCGGCGCACAATCGAGGCCGCCCACCTGCTGGAAGTAAGTGAATTGCGAGACTTCCATGCCATCGCACCAGACTTCCCAGCCAAGGCCCCAGGCGCCCAGCGTGGGGCTTTCCCAGTCATCCTCGACGAAGCGGATATCGTGGAGCGAACGGTCGATGCCGATGGCTTCGAGGGAGCCTAAGTAAAGCTCCTGCAAGTCCGGCGGCGAGGGCTTCATGATCACCTGATACTGGTAATAATGCTGAAGCCGGTTGGGGTTTTCGCCATAGCGGCCATCCTTGGGGCGGCGGGACGGCTGGACATAGGCGGCAGCCCAGGGACGGGGACCAACGGAACGCAGCGTGGTGGCCGGATGGAAGGTGCCCGCACCCACTTCCATGTCATAGGGCTGCAGGATCACGCAGCCCTTGGAGCCCCAATATTGATGGAGCGTGAGGATCAGATCCTGGAAGGATTTGG
>JBKJQU010000473.1:0-9787 GCA_046594995.1 Aestuariivirga sp. | reverse complement strand
GTCGCCACCGTGATACATGCCCGGCATCTCAGCCGTTTCGCCGCCGATGAGGGCGCAACCCGCCTGCTTGCAGCCATCGGCAATGCCGGCGATCACGTCGCGGGCGGCGGTGACATCGAGCCTGCCCGTTGCGTAATAATCGAGGAAAAACAAGGGCTCGGCACCCTGTACCACCAAGTCGTTCACCGACATGGCGACGAGATCGATGCCCACGCCATGATGCCTGCCGGTTTCGATGGCAATCCGGAGTTTGGTGCCCACCCCATCGTTGGCGGCCACCAGGACGGGGTCCTTGAAACCGCAGGCCTTGAGGTCGAAAAGGCCACCGAAGCCGCCCAATGCCGAATTGGCACCCTTGCGCCTTGTCGACTTCGCCAGAGGCTTGATCGCATCGACCAGCGCATTGCCCGCCGAGATGTCCACGCCCGCGTCCGCATAGCTGACGCCGTTACCTACTGCTTGTTTCGTGCCGCTCATGCCGCTAGTTTGCCCCAATTCTCTGGTGGGAGTGCGCGTTGCGGCGTGCATAGCCCGAAGCGCTTCATGAATAAAGCGCGCTCGTGACGCCGGAAGAAGCATGTGGAAACCGGGGTCGGCAGTTTGAACGGATCTGAAATGAAGCGCCGGAGCATTCTGGCCGGGTTGGCCGGGCTACTGGCGGTGCTTCTTGAATTTGCTCCTGCACTTGCCGGCGGTCCGATCGAGACCAGCATCTTTGCCGTTCAGGGTGTCGACGTCGATGTCACAAGCACCGATGCCACGACCGCCAAGAACCAGGCGCTCATGGACGTTCAGGTGAAAGGCTTTTTCCAGCTGGTAGAACGGCTCGGCTCGCCCGAACTCTTAACCGAGTTGCAGGCTAGGCTGAAGCCTGAGGACATCGCGCCCTATCTCCGTTCGCTTTCGATCGAGCAGGAGACTTCCGCGCCTGGGCGTTATATCGGCAAGTTCACCGTGCGGTTCCTGCCCGATCGGATCAAGAAGCTGTTCGGCGGCTATGGGATCAAGATTCCGGAACGCCAGGCAGATCCTATCGTCGTGCTGCCCATCTGGCGCGGAACCGATGGCAACAAGCTGTGGGAAGACAACATCTGGCGCAAAGCCTGGCTGGACCTGAAGGGCGAGCAGGGGATCGTGCCGATCATCATTCCGCTGGGCGACCTGGAAGATACCGAAACGCTGACGGTCGATGATGCGCTGAAGGCTGATCCGATCAAACTCGAAGCGATCCGCAAGCGCTACGGCGCGCCGAGTCTGCTGGTGGCGCAGGCCCAGCCCATGGAAAACGGCGGCCTGCATGTTTACATCACCGGCGAGACCCGGTTGGGCAATGTGGAGTTCAACAAGATCTACAAGCCGGAGGATGGACTGGTCCAGTCCGCCGCACCGGCTGCCATCGCCACGTTCCAAACCGCGCTTGTCGAAAACTACAAGGAAAGCGTGGTCCAGATGGCCGCGGCGGCAGCTGCAGAGCAGGCGGCGAAGGACGCCAACCGCTCGCAATCCATGCCCGTCTCGGTGCCGTTCTCATCGCCCCGCGAATGGAATGCAATCCGCTCGCGCATCCTGACCACGCCCAACGTGATCGGCGTTGACCTTAATACACTGTCCGGCGAGGGCGCCGTCATCAGGCTGATGTTCACAAAGACCGTGCCGGAACTCCAGGATAACATGCAGCGGGTGGGCCTCATGCTCTCGCAGTATGGGGCGACCTGGGTCATCCAACCGATGTGATGCGGCCATGCACAACATCCCCAACCTGATCACGCTGGCGCGCATCCTCCTGGTGCCGCTCACCGTCTGGCTCATCATTTCGGAGGCCTATGGCGCGGCGTTCCTGGCCTTTGTGGTGGCGGGTGCGAGTGACGGGATCGACGGGTTCCTGGCGCGGCACTTCAACTGGCGCACCGAGCTTGGCGCCTACCTCGATCCACTGGCCGACAAGTCTCTGCTGGTTTCGGTCTATGTGACACTGGGGTTCCTGAAGGAAGTTCCGGCATGGCTGGTCATCACCATTGTGTCGCGCGATGTGCTGATCATCGGCGCGGTGCTGCTGTCGCGACTGATGCACAAGCCGTTGCGCATGGCACCCCTCATGGTGAGCAAGGTAAATACGCTCGCGCAGATCGTGTTCGTGGTGGCGGTGCTGGGCGTGGCCGCGATTGGAGAACCCCTCGACATGGTTGTGAGTTACGCGGGCATTCCTGTCGCTCTGTTGACGGTCGCCTCGGGTGCAGCCTATCTGGTTGCCTGGCTTAGGCACATGGCCGAGACGCCACCGGAGGAGAAGGTATCGTGACGCTGCAGAGGCAGTTCCTGATCTGGGCGATTTCGCTGGCGGTGCTGGTGTTTTTCCTGTGGCTGTTCAGCCCCATCCTGCTGCCGTTCATCGCGGGGCTTGTTCTCGCCTATTTCCTCGATCCCGTTGCGGATGCGCTGGAGCGCTACGGACTGCCGCGGCTTGCGGCAACACTCGTTATCCTGCTCACATCCATCCTGGTCGTGGCGCTGGCGATGGTCATCGTGGCGCCTATGCTGGCTGATCAGGTTGCGAAATTCGCAGGCGATCTTCCCAACATCATCCGCGCACTTGTGCAGCGCTTCGATGAGCTGGCGCCCCTGTGGATGAAGGACCTTCTCGCCCGATCCGGGTCTGACGTTCAGGGCTCTGTCTCGAACGTCGCGGGCAAGGCGGCCGAGTGGCTCGGAACTGTTCTCTCGACGCTGCTGACGGGCGGCATGGCACTCGTCAATCTCGTATCGCTTCTGGTGGTCACGCCTATCGTTGCGTTCTACCTGCTGCAGGACTGGGACCGCATGGTGACTACCGTCGACAGCTGGGTGCCGCGCGAGCATGTAGGCACGGTGCGTGCGCTGGCAAATGAAATAAACGTGGCGATGGCCGGCTTCATTCGCGGGCAGGGCACGGTGTGCCTGCTGCTTGGCATTTTCTATGCGGCGGCATTGTCCTTTGCCGGTCTGAAGTTTGGGCTGGCAATCGGCCTTGTAGCTGGTTTTCTTACCTTCATTCCCTATGCAGGCGCGCTCATCGGTGGCGTGCTGGCGATCGGCGTGGCGCTCGTTCAGTTCTGGCCGGATTTCTGGTCTATCCTGATGATCGTCGGCATTTTTGCCGTCGGGCAGTTCCTCGAGGGAAATTTCCTGTCACCCAATCTGGTTGGAAAGAGCGTTGGCCTTCATCCCGTGTGGCTGATGTTCGCGCTGTTCGCCTTCGGCTATGCCTTCGGCTTTGTGGGGTTGCTGCTGGCGGTGCCGCTGGCTGCTGCTGCTGGCGTGCTGGTGCGCTTTGCGATCCAGCAATATTTAGGCAGCAAGCTCTACCTCGGCAATGACCGGCGCATGCCCGAGCCGCTTGCAATTGCCGCAATGGACATGACCACGGCTGCGGCGCCGAAAAAGCCCGCGAAGCGCAAGCGTTCATGAGCGAGAAGACCGGCCGGCAACTCGTGCTGGACTTGCCGCTCAGGACGGCACTGGGCCGCGAGGATTTTCTGGTCACGCCATCCAACGCCGCTGCCGTGGCGGTGATCGACCGTTATCCGGACTGGCCGAGTTATGCGATGGTTCTGGTGGGCTTGGCCGGAAGCGGCAAGAGTCATCTGCTCGAAGTGTGGCGGCAGCGTTCCAATGCGAATGCTTTTGCCGCATCCGAAATCGGCAAGATTGCCGCAGACGAACTCCTCTCGAGCGGCGCGCTCGCCATCGATGATGCACCGGGGCAGGCCCTGGATGAGACGGCGCTGTTCCACCTGTTCAATCTGGCGCGGCAGACCGGCGCGCACATCCTGCTGGCCAGCGAGACGCATCCCGTAAGTTGGGCCGTCACGCTGCCGGACCTTGCCTCGCGGCTGAAGGCGCTTCCCGTTGCCCAACTGGAAGAGCCAGACGACGAATTGCTGCGTGGCGTGCTGGTGAAGCTGTTTTCCGACCGGCAACTGGGCGTGGAAGAGGCCGTCGTTTCTTACTTGATGCTGCGTATGCCGCGTTCGCTCGATGCCGCGCGGGGGTTGGTGGCCGAGATCGACCGGCTGGCACTGGAGGAGAAATCCGCTATCACCAAGCCGCTCGTATCGCGTGTGCTGCAACGGATGACGGCGCCGGATCTGTTTTCCGACGAGGCTTGAGGGTTTCGCCACAACATTCACCGGATCGTCATCCAAGTGTTATACAGCGCCCAGCGTCCATAATCCCCGGGGAAGGACCCGCCATGAACGAGCAACTGCCAGTGACCCAAGCCGCCATCGCCATGGATACGCCAGCGCGCTACATCAATCGCGAGCGTTCATGGCTGGCCTTTAACATGCGGGTTCTTGAGGAAGCACGGAACCTCTCTCACCCGCTGCTGGAACGCCTCCGGTTTCTTTCGATCTCGGGTAACAACCTCGATGAATTTTACATGGTGCGCGTCGCAGGCTTTGTGGGCCAAGTGCGCGAACGCCTGACGGAGATCAGCGATGACGGGCTGACGGCTGCCGAGCAACTGGATCAGGTAAGGACGCTGGCCGCCGACCTGATGGCCGAGCAGGACCGCCGCTGGCACCAGCTGAAGGCCGAACTTGCTGAAGCCGGGATCGTCATTACCGAGGGAAATGATCTGTCCGCGGCCGAAAAGGCATGGATGGACCAGCGTTTTCTTGAGCAGATCCTGCCGGTGGTGACACCCATCGCCATTGATCCAGCCCATCCCTTTCCGTTCATTCCCAACCGTGGCTTCATCATCTGCCTTCACCTGAAACGGCGGAAGGACGGCTACAACATGAATGCACTGCTGCCCATTCCCCAGCAGCTTGACCGTTTCATCAGGTTGCCTGTGGTGGATAACTCGACGGCGGTGCGATTCATCTCGCTTGAAAGCATGCTGAGCTATTTCATTCCGCGGCTGTTCCCGGGTTATGACGTGCTGGGGCAGGGGCTGATGCGGATCATCCGCGACAGCGATATCGAAATCGAGGAAGAGGCCGAAGACCTCGTGCGGGTTTTCGAGACCGCGCTGAAGCGCCGGCGGCGTGGCTCTGTCATCCGCATGGAAGTCGATGACAAGTGCCCGGCATCGCTGCGCGACTTCATTGCCGATGAGGTCGATGTTGCTGCCGATGCCATTGTGGAATGCGGCGGGCTAGTCGGTTATTCCGATACGAAGCAGCTCATCCTGGATGAGCGCCCCGATCTGAAATTCAAGCCCTTCATGGCACGGTTTCCGGAACGCATCCGCGATCATGGCGGCGATTGCTTCGCGGCGATCCGGCAGAAGGATATCGTCGTCCACCACCCTTATGAATCCTTCGACGTCGTGGTGCAGTTCGTGCTGCAGGCGGCGAATGATCCCGATGTGGTCGCCATCAAGCAGACGCTTTACCGGACGTCGAAAGACTCACCCATCGTCGCGGCGCTTGCGAAAGCTGCGGAAGCCGGCAAGTCGGTCATGGCGCTGGTGGAGCTCAAGGCCAGATTTGACGAGGAAGCCAATATCCAGTGGGCGCGAGACCTCGAACGCGCAGGCGTGCAGGTGGTGTTCGGCTTCATCGAGCTCAAGACCCACGCCAAGGTTTCAATGGTGGTGCGGCGCGAGAGCGGCATGATGCGCACCTATGTGCACTTCGGCACCGGCAACTATCATCCGATCACGGCCAAGGTTTATACCGACATCTCGTTCTTCACGTCTGACCCCGCATTGGCGCGCGATGCCTCGCGGCTGTTCAATTTCATCACTGGTTATGCGCAGCCTGAGGATCTCGAGAAAATTGCGCTGTCGCCCATCAACCTGAAGGCGAGGCTCCTTGAACACATCGACGAGGAGATTGCCCATGCGAAGGCAGGGCGCCCGGCACAGATCTGGGCCAAGATGAATTCCGTCGTCGATCCCGGTATCATCGATGCGCTTTACACGGCGAGCCAGGCGGGCGTTCAGATCGACCTTATCGTGCGCGGCATCTGCTGCCTGAGGCCGGGCGTTCCGGGCTTGTCCGAAAACATCCGTGTAAAGAGCATTATCGGGCGCTTCCTCGAACACTCGCGCATCGTGTGTTTTGGGGCGGGCCATGCGCTCCCGCACAACAAAGCCAAGGTCTACATCAGCTCCGCCGACTGGATGCAGAGGAACCTGCACCGGCGCGTGGAAACGCTGATCCCGATCGAGAACCCGACGGTTCACGATCAGATCCTCGACCAGATCATGATGGCCAATCTCATGGACAACCAGCAAAGCTGGGAATTGCTGGCTGATGGTTCCTCGCGGCGTATTGCGCCGGGGCCCGATGAGGAACCGTTCAACGCACACGATTATTTCATGAACAACCCTTCGCTGTCTGGACGCGGGCGCTCTCAGGTAGGTAATGTGCCGCCTGAAATCATTGAACGACCAAAGAAAAAGGCCAAGGCGAAGAAGTGAGTTGGCACAAGGGATTCCGCACCGAACCACCGAAGTACCGGCCTGTCGCGGTTGTCGACATCGGCTCCAACTCGGTGCGCCTCGTCGTCTATGACGGTTTGAGGCGTTCGCCCTATCCGATCTTCAATGAAAAGATTCTTTGCGGCCTCGGGCGAGGCGTCGCCACCAAGGGCAAGCTCAGTGAAGAGGGCATGGCGCGTGCCTTTGCCGCGCTGAAGCGGTTTCGCGCGCTGGCCCGGCAGATTGGCGCGAAGCATGTCTATGCGCTGGCAACCGCCGCCGCGCGCGAGGCATCGAACGGTGAACAATTCATCATTAAGGCCGAGAAGGCGCTGGGTTGCAACATAAGCGTGCTCACCGGCAAGGAAGAAGCGCGTTACGCGGCACTTGGCGTGATGGCGGGTATTCCCGAGGCCGACGGTATTGCCGGAGACCTTGGCGGCGGCTCGCTGGAACTAATCGACGTGAAGGATGGCAAGCTGCGCGACGGCATCACTTTGCCGCTTGGGCCATTGCGTCTCATCGATCTGTCTGGCGGCTCGATCGAGAAGGCGCGTGAGATCGTGGACGAGGCCCTGTCCAAGGCCGATATCCTGAAGCTGCTCAAGGGCCGCACGTTTTATGCAGTGGGCGGCACATGGCGGAACCTTGCCAAGCTGCACATGGCGCAGAGCCATTATCCCTTGCATGTGCTGCACTGCTACCGGTTGACAAAGCATCAGGCGATGTCGCTCTCCGGGCTGGTGTCGGGCCTGTCATCAAGCTCGCTGAAGGAAATCCGCGAACTCTCGAAGAGCCGGTCCGATACCATGCCATTCGGCGCGCTCGTTCTTGAACGGTTGCTGGCGCACAGCCAGGCCGCGAGCGTGGAAATCTCGGTTTATGGCGTACGCGAGGGACTGCTCTATTCGAAGCTTCCGGTCCGCAAGCGCGAGAGCGATGCGCTTTTGGCCTCTTGCTGGGATTTCGCGCGGCGCTATGCGCGCTCGTCAGAGCATGAACTCGAACTCTGCGACTGGACGGACCAGATTTTCGGTCCGGGCAAGCTGAAGGAGAACGAAGCGCAGAAGCGCCTGCGTTATGCGGCATGTCTTCTGGCCGACATTGGTTGGCGCGCGCATCCGGACTATCGCGCCGAACGCTCGCTCAGCATGATCTCGCAGGCGGCTTTCGTGGGAGTCGACCATCCGGGCCGCATCTTCCTGGCGCTTACCATCTTCTACCGCTACGACGGCGAAAATGACAGCGATGGGCTGACGCGGATGCTGGAAGATGAGGATCACCAGCGCGCGCATCTGCTGAGCAGCATATTCAGGCTGGCCTACATCCTGTCTGCCGCGATGCCAGGAATGCTTCCGAAGATCGGATTGACGCTTGCCGACAGCAAGACGCTGCACTTGACATTGCCGAGGAAGCTGGCCGATCTTGCGGGCGAGCGTATCGACAAGCGGCTGAATGGCCTTGCCGCCGAACTTGGGCGGACGGGCAAGGTCATCATCGGCGGCTGAGACTTACTCTGCGGCTTCCTTCATTGCCCGGTCTGCTGCGGGAATCACTCGGACGCGGCCTTTTTCGAAGCCGATCACCGCCTCGCCGCGCTTGATGGACAACGCAAGATCGCCAAACAGCTCGCGGCGCCAGCCGTGCATCAGCTGAACGTCGGCATTGTCATCTTCGGCAATGGCCTCGATGTCCGAACTCGACGCCACCAGCTTCGGCGCAATGCCTTCGCGCTCGCAAATGACCTTCAGCGCCAGCTTCAGCACTTCTGCCGCAGCCTGGGCGGCATCGCTGGCATCGTCGCGACCGTTGTCAGGTTGGGGCAGGGTTTTCGGGTCGATCTCGAGGCCCAGCTTGACGGAATTGAGTATGGCATCGGCAATCCGCGATCCTGACATCCCCTTCGGCAATGCGCGCAGCTGATTGAGCGATTCTTTCGCCTGCGGCATCTGAACCGCGATTTCAGCAATTGCATCGTCCTTCAGCACACGCGAGCGCGGCACATTCTTGTCGCGCGCTTCGCGTTCTCGCCAGGCGGCGACCTCGATCAGAACGCCAAGCTGCTTCTTCGACTTGAGGCGCACCTTGATGCGCTTCCAGGCGTCGTGTGGCTCGGTGCGGTAGGTGGCGGGATTGGCGAGAATGTCCATCTCCTCGCGCAGCCAGTGCTCCCGGCCGGTTTTGTCCAGTTCGGCCTTGAGGCCTTCATAGACCACGCGGAGGTGGGTCACGTCCGCCAGTGCATACACAAGCTGCTTCTCGGTGAGGGGACGGCGCGACCAGTCGGTGAAGCGCGACGACTTGTCGATCTGGGCTTTCGCCATGCGCCTGACGATAGCCTCATAGCCCACCTGATCGCCGAAGCCGCAGACCATGGCCGCGATCTGCGTGTCGAACACGGGATGCGGCACGATGCCGGCACGGTGCACCATGATCTCGATATCCTGGCGGGCGGCGTGAAACACCTTTAGCACAGAGGGATTGTTCATGAGGTCGAAGAAGGGCTGGAGATCGATTCCCGGGGCAAGCGGATCGATGAGGCCGTTAGTAGTTTCACCTGCCACCTGGACGAGGCAGAGGTCCGGCCAGTAGGTGGACTCGCGCATGAATTCGGTGTCGACGGTGACGAAGGTCTCGGATGAGAGGCTCTCACACAGGGCGGTCAATGATTCGGTGGTCGCGATCAGTTCCATCCCTGCAGGGAAGCGCGATCATCGTTTCAGGTCAATGGTTTCGCGAATTTTCTTCTGAATGCCACAAAAGCGCCTTTAATCAGTTACTTGCGGTATACCCTTGAGACGCTGTATGAAAAGCGGCTACGGGACGTGTTTGCATGTTGCTGCGAGTGCCGTCTGCGCCGCCGTGTTTTCAGCCGGAAGGCTTAATCATTCCCTTGACTTGGGGTTTTATCCCTTGCATAACCCGCGCACTCAAAGGGCCCGGGGTAACCTCCGGGCTCCTTGGCGTTTGGCTCAAACAACAGTTTTTTGCTGGTTTCGGCGATAAATTGGGGGAGTGTCCCGAGTGGCAAAGGGGGCGGACTGTAAATCCGCTGCGTTATCGCTTCGAAGGTTCGAGTCCTTCTTCCCCCACCATCGCTTGAGGCCTGACGTAAAAGAGTAACGGAGTTCGGACAGTTTTTCCGGGCGGGTGTAGCTCAATGGTAGAGCAGCAGCCTTCCAAGCTGAATACGAGGGTTCGATTCCCTTCACCCGCTCCAATAATTTGAATCGTGAATTCGCCGCGAGACCGGCAAACGAAGGTAAAACGACGATGGGCAAAGAGAAATTCAACCGCGACAAGCCGCATTGCAACATTGGCACGATTGGCCATGTTGACCATGGCAAGACGTCGCTGACGGCTGCGATCACCAAGGTT
>JBKJQU010000284.1:0-3643 GCA_046594995.1 Aestuariivirga sp. | reverse complement strand
ACGAGGTTGCGCAACAGGAAGGTTGCGAACATCGAGTCTCTTGCTCCACAAGCCATCGCCACCGGCAATATCGGCTGCATCACGCAGATCGGAATGGGAACCGGCATTCCCATTCTCCACACCATCGAGCTACTCGACTGGGCCTATGGCGGGCCGAAACCATCGAAGCTCGAAGGGATCGCCTGAGGCATGGCGAAAGCACCAAAGGGCATCGAGGTCATCCCGAAGATCAGCCGCGACGCCGCGCGCGTGCTGACGGCCGATGCGCTGCGCTTCGTGTCGGAGCTTCATCGCGCTTTCGCCCCCGAGCGTACGCGGCTATCTCATTTGCGCAAGGCAAGGCAGGCATACTTTGATAAAGGCATGCTGCCGGACTTCCGTCCAGAGACTTCCGCCATCCGCAATGGTGACTGGAAAGTGGCGGCCCTCCCGCGTGATCTTCTCGATCAGCGCGCCGGGATCGTGACAGCGCCATCGCGCAAGGAGCTGCTCGCCGCCCTCAACAGCGGTGCGAAACTCTGCCTCGCGGATTTTGCCGATTTCACTTCGCCCACATGGGGCAATCTGATCGGCGGGCAGATCAACCTCATGGATCGCTGGACCAGCGCCATGGAGCATGTGGACCCTGCCACGAGAAAGCGGGTTTCCCTTTCACAACGGCTTGCAACATTGATGGTGCGGCCCCGCGCATTTTTCCAGGATGAGCCGCGCGTGAGGATGGATGGCAAACCCGTCGCGGCAGCATTGTTCGATGCGGGGCTCTATCTTTTTCACAATGCCAAGGTTTCGCTCGCAAAGGCATCCGGGCCTTATCTCTGCTTGTCCGGCATCACGTCGCAAGCCGAAGCGCGTTTGTGGAACGACATCCTGTTGCATGCGCAAAGCCTTCTCGGCCTGCCCGCAGGAGCGATCCGCGTGAGCGTGCTGGTTGACGACATCAGCGCCGCCTTCGAAATGGATGAGATCGCCTATGAACTGCGCGATCACATTGCAGGGCTGTCACCGGGCGGAATGAACTATGCCTTCTCGCTGATCCGAAGCTTTGCAACCCATAAGACACGCATCATTACCGATGCCGGGCCACTCGATGAAACGCTCTCGGGCGCAATCATCCGTACGGCACATGGGCGCGGGATTGCCGCAGTCGCGGCGCTGGCGCGCGTGAATGCAAAGGCTGATGCGGAACATGCGGTGCGCCAGGGCTTCGACGGATTGTGGGCATCGCATCCCGATCAGGTTGCAGGCGTGGTGAAGATCTTCAACGATGACATGCCGACGCCAAACCAGATCTATGTGACGCGGGACGATGCCGCCGTCACACAAAAGGCACTTCTTGCCACGGCCGACGGCTGCAAGGCCGAGGCGCTGTTCAGAGCAAACATCCACGCTGCCTTGCAGGGCATTGAAGGCTGGCTCGGCGGACGCGGTACGGTGATGATCGACGGCGGCACCGGAGACGCGGCCAGTATTGAATTCCGCCGCGCGCAGATCTGGCAATGGCTGCACCATGGCATGAAGCTCGACAGCGGCAAGAAGCTCAGCGCAGCGATTTTCGAAGGCTATCTTGCCGAGGCGTTGAAGCAGGTGAATGCCTCTGATGGCCGCTTCAAGGAAGCAGCAAACCTGCTGAAATCTCTCTGCCTCGCGAAAGAGTTCGTTCCGGACTTCACGACCCTCGCGATGCGGAAGCTTCAGTGAATATCGCCGCGCCCGTCATCGCGGCAACCGCCACGCGGGCAGCATCAGGCGTCTCACGGGGAACAAGTTGCGCGAGTGGACATTACCGGAATGAGCCTGCACGGCGCGGATGTTCTGGAGATTTGCATACATGCTGAAATGGGCCCTGATCTTCCTGGTGATTTCCATCATCGCCGGTGCCTTCGGCTTCACCGGAATAGCGTCCGGCGCGAAGAGCATCGCCAAATGGCTGTTCTTCATTTTCCTCGCAATTTTTGCAGTCTTTGTCGTTCTGGCACTTCTGGCCGGACAGGCGATCTTATGATCGATTACTGCCGTTTGAGATAGAATGCCGTGATCGTGGCGATCTGAATGCCGAACTTGCTTACCGCTGCCGTGGCGATGACGACATTTTCGTCCTGCGACAGGAAACAATCATCGAAAGAGAGTTTGGTTGACGAGCCGTTGCCGGCAGGAACCAAGCGGCGGTAGCGCCATCTGAAGGACTGTCCCGATTGTTCGCCCAGCGCCCGCCCCTTGAGGCGGGATTCAGTACCGATGTAGCGATGCGGGGCGTTCTTGTCGATTTCCCACCGCAGCGTGTCCTTATGGCCATCGCTGAAGGTGTAGGCCTCGACCAGTTCAAGCTTCTTCAGCGCCGGGTCCCATTTGCCTTCGGCATCGATCGTGAAGTGGTTCTGAAGCTTGCCGAGGCGGCTGTGGGTAAAGCCCCAGCCGCTGACCGGACCATCAAAGAATCTTTCGAGCACAAAGGCTTTTCGCGATGCCATCGGGTCCTGTGTGGCCGTCGTGGAGATGATGCCCAACAGGCAAGCTACAGGATTGTTCCCCGGTCCGGTGTTTCCGGGGCCTGGCACAGATTCATGTGAATCTATAAGATGGGGAAATGGTACAGCTGCCCCGGCTCGAACAGGGGACCCCTAGATCCACAAGTTAGGGGTGGCGGTATTTCACGGGATTTCACGGTCAACAGGTCTGCATATTTTACAACCACTTAGACATTGCATTGCATTTCACGAGGGCGCATATAGTTTCAGGATTCTGTGACCTATATGTGACCTATTCAGATGCCCCGAGCTTCCAACCTCACTGACGCCTTCATTTCGGCAGCGAAGCCCGTGAACGGCAAGCAGGTCGAATATCCTGATGGCAAAGTGCCAGGGCTTGCCCTACGCGTTTCAGCACAAGGCAAGAAGGCTTGGACGTTCCGGTTCAGGAACAAGGAAGGGCAGCAGCGCCGCCTGTCTCTGGGAACCTATCCTGCAGTTCCCCTTGTGAAGGCCCGTCAGATGGCTGTGGAAGCCTTGGGCGAAACCCATGACGGCAAGGACCCAGCACAAGAGAAACGCGATGAGAAGGCCCGTGCCAATCTCCGGGTCATCAGGACAGTATCTGATCTGGCAGACGATTATTTCAATGCTGCCCGGCTCGGGCGCCATCGCAATGAGGCGAGGCCTAAACGCCAAAGCACGCTGGATATGGAAGAAGGCTATTTCAATCGCCTCATCAAGCCAAGGTTCGGGGCAATTGGCCTGCCGGATGTATTGCGGCCCGATCTTCAGCGCTTTCTTGATGATCTCGGCAAATCCTCACCGAGCGCCGCGCGCCAATGCCGAAACATTGTGCGGCAGATGTTCAATTTCGCCATTCGCCGGGAGATTATAGACAAGAACCCGGCACAGTTTGCCGATGTCCCCACGTCTAAGAGCCGGGAACGGGTATTGACCGAGGCTGAGGTCAAGGCGATCTGGCTGCTATGTGAGGACCATGCCGATGCTGAAGGTTTTCATTTGTCACCGGCAATGGCACTGGCCATCCAGCTGGCAATGGTCACCTTGCAGCGCGGCAATGAAGTCTGTGCAGCAGCTGTGGGCGAGTTTGACCTAGTGGATCGAATCTAACACTTGGTGCCCACGCCTGACGGCGGCGGTGATCTTATCCGGGT
>JBKJQU010000246.1:0-8267 GCA_046594995.1 Aestuariivirga sp. | reverse complement strand
GGCGGCGGCGGCTGGGGTCCTGTCGTTACCTCAAGCCTGATAGGAGCCGGTGCGGCGCCGCGCTTTGTGGTCGGCACTGTCAACGCCGCTGAATTCGTGGTCACCTGCGCGGTGGTGTCAGCATTCGCCGCAACCTTGATCTTCGGCGTTTGGGAAGAAGCCCATGGCATTTCCGATCATCTTCTCGCCGTCGCAGGCCTCGTCACCGGCGGGCTGCCCGCTGCTGTCATGGCAGGCTGGCTGTTGAAGATGGCGCCGCGAAAGCCGTTGATGATCGCAGTGGGCGCGCTCGTCGTATGCCTGTCCGGCTTCGAACTCTCGAAGGCCATTTTCTAGGACCGTTGACGATCGTCCGAATCCATGTCTACGCTGAGTCAACATTGAGCCGGATCAATGACGGTCTGCCCGATGCTGTTATGGTGAAGCAGGGTTAGTTAGGAGGGCAATCTCAATGAAGACGTTTCTGACACTCGCGGCTGCCGTTGTGATCGGTCTCGGCGGAACAGCATTTGATGCTGACGCGGCAACGAAGAAAAAGCCGAAATACACCGATGCTCAGCTCAAGAAGATCCGGCAGAATGCCATGGATTCCTGCCGCAAGCGCTTCGGTCAGGGGGTCGTCATCCGGGCCACATTCGACACCCGGACAAACCGCTACATCTGCTACACGATGTAATCAGTCCACCTCATCCGACGGCACGACCCACGTCTCCTTCAGGGCGGCGTCGCGCCACGACTGGAAGGCTTCGGTATTCATGACGTTGTCCATGTACTGGCGCGTGTCACTTGCGACAGGAATGGCGAAGGTATCAAAGCGCGTCACGACGGGCGTAAACATTGCGTCCGCGATGCAGAATTTTCCGAACAGGAACTTGCCGTTCTTGCCGAAACGCGCACGGCATTCACGCCAGATGTTTTCTATGCGGGCGATATCCTTCAGCACGGCATCGTTTATCGGCACACTGCGCTTCGGGCGGCGGAGATTCATCGGGCAGGCATTGCGAAGTGAATTGAAACCCGCATGCATCTCGTTCGAAACCGAGCGCGCGATGGCTCGTGCAACGACCGTTTTGGGCCAGAACTTGTTGTCGGGGAAAAGTTCTGCCATGTACTCCATAATGGCCAGAGATTCCCAGATTGCCGTGCGCCCGTGAATGAGCACCGGAACCCGGCCTGCATTCGAATGCTCTCCGATCAGTCTTGCGGTATCAGGCGTATCGAGGGGAATGACGGTTTCGCGGAATGGAACGCCCGCCATGGTGAGAGCCATCCACGGGCGCAATGACCATGATGAATAATTCTTGTTGCCGATGACCAGATGTAGCTTGCTCACTTTGGTTCAACCTTCTCGACGTTTCCACCTGCTTCCTTCCACGCCGCGAAGCCGCCCTTCATGTTGAGGACGGGCCTCAGCCCCATGCGCTGCAATACCTGGGTTGCCAGCAGCGAACGCCAGCCCGATGCACAATGGATGACGAAGGTCTTGTCTTCCGCAAACACGGGCTTGTGATAGGGGCTTTCGGGATCGACCCAAAATTCCAGCATCCCGCGTGGCGCGTGGAAGGAGCCGGCAATTCTGCCTTCCCGCTGCACTTCGCGTGGATCACGGATATCGACGATCACCACGTCATCGCGCTTTGCCATATCGATAGCGTCGGCGGCGCTGACGTGTGAGACCTGCGCCTCGGCCTCGGCCATAAGCTGTTTGTGGCCAACAGAGATATTTTGGGGCAAAGCCGCCTCCCTTGTGAAACTTCACCAAGTTGTCGTTCAGCGTGGTCATGCGTCAAGTCAAATGCGACAGGTGTTCCAGTTGCCTATGCTACAGCGAACGCGGCAGATACCGCCAGGCCACCAGCCCGATCAGTGCCAGCCCCACCGACAGAATGACGAACACCATGCCGATCGGCAGCCATAGCAAGGCGATGGCAAACAGGAACGACGGAATCAGTTCCGAGAAATCGATATAGGTGCGATAGACGGCGGCCATCTGCGCGCGCTCCCGGTGCTTCACCGCCCGCAGGAAGGGAATGCCGCCAACGCCATCGAGCGCCGATGCGCCGACAGAACCGGCGAGCAGGCAGGCCATTGCGACATAGGGCAAGTCCTCGCCTGCGATTCCCGCCGCGAGCGATGCCGCGCAGGCGAATGCAAAGGCACCGGCGATCACAACCCGCACACCATGTCGCTGCGCCAGCCGCCCGGAAAGCCACGCCGTGAGCAACACCGCCTGGCTTGCCGAAATCATGAAGCCACCCACCGTCTTGCTCAGGCCGCTTTCAACAACCAGCAGCGGCCCGTAGATGAAGAAGGTTGTCCAGTAGCACGAGCGCCCGAAGGCAATGAGCCAGGCAAGCCTGAGACGCGGCTGGCGGACAAAGCGCGATACATTGCTGAGCGCATTGAAACGCCGCAGATCGCCCGGCGGAAGCGCGTTTACATTGTCCGACAGGCGCAGATACCAGAAGATCAGCAGCAGGACGCAACCAGCCCCGATCACGACCAGTTGTGGTCCCCACGATCCGAAGTCGACATAGAGCCAGACGCCGAGTACGGGTCCCGCCATCCACGGAAAGGTCGAAAGGCTCAGGCGCAGGGGTTCGGCCCGGGCAAGTTCTCCCCGCTTGATGTGATCGAGGATATAAAGCGAGAGGGTGATGTTCATCACCGCTGCTCCCGTGTTTCGCAGCAGCATTCCGGCCGCCTGTCCCGCAAGCACGTGGCTTGCGAGTGCAAGACTCGCCAACATGAGCAGCACCACGCCCAGCGTATAAGCCCAGCGCCGGCGCAACCGGCCGAGAACATGAGGCAGCAGCAGCGTTGTGATCAGCACGGAAATCGACACCGACGTCGATAGCATGCTCACCTTCTGGCTGGAGCCTACGATGTCATAGGCCTGCAGCGAGACAACCGTTGAGTTCATTGCGCGTGCGAAGGACTCGACCGCAAAAATGGCTGCGAACGTATAGGCCCCGGCGCGCCGTGGAACAGGCAGTGTATGGTTATGTGAATCGGACGGCATGGTTACGAGAGTGAAGGCCTGCGCCTTTCTGCCATGCTCAACAATTGTTCAATCGGCCAAGCCGCATGCGGCGGACGTATGGCTTGCTGGTGTGCCGTCCCCAATCCTACCGCTCGTTTTCCAGATTTTCGGAGAATTTCGAAATTTCATTCAGCCGTTCCACTTCCTCCGGCGGGGATTCTACTTTGTTGGCAATCGCGAAGGCTTCGTAACAGGCATATTCGAGCGGCACCATTACCTGAAAGAGCTTGTTTGCCTTCGCCATGTTCCTCAATTCGAGAATCATGTCGGCAATGTACTGCGCCGCATCTTTCTGGCGTTCGCCTTCTGGTAGCGCACCACTTTTAGTCGAATACGCAACAGAGTTTCCCGCTTTGCGGGTGGTAACGGTCGTGCGGGGTGAAGCATTGGCCATGATTCATCTTTCAGATGCAGGGATTCATATTAACTGATGCAGGGATTCATATTAACGATCATCTTAACCGTGTATTTCGTAATTGTAAGCATCCTTAAATTGTATCCGATGGGGATTGTGCGCCAAATGGCTTTCCTTGCGACGGCTGCGGGATGCCTATATGAGGCGACGAAACCCGATCAGGACTGTGAATGACCGTCGTCGTCGTCGAATCTCCGGCCAAGGCCAAGACAATCAACAAATATCTGGGCAAGGATTTTACCGTCCTGGCGTCCTACGGCCATGTCCGCGACCTGCCCGCCAAGGATGGCTCCGTACGCCCGGACGAAGACTTCGACATGTCCTGGGAGGTCGATGGCAAGTCCGCGAAGCGCCTTTCCGACATTGCGGCAGCCCTGAAAACCGATGATCGACTGATCCTCGCAACCGACCCTGACCGCGAAGGCGAAGCGATTTCCTGGCACGTTCTGGAAGTGCTGAAGAAAAAGGGCGCCCTCAAGGGCAAGTCCGTACAGCGCGTAGTGTTCAATGCCATCACCAAGTCTTCTGTCCTGGAAGCCATGCGGCAACCCCGCGATGTGGACACAGCATTGGTCGATGCCTATCTCGCCCGCCGCGCGCTGGACTATCTCGTGGGTTTTTCGCTCTCGCCCGTCCTATGGCGGAAACTTCCAGGCTCGCGCTCGGCAGGCCGTGTGCAGTCTGTGGCGCTCCGCATCATCTGCGACCGCGAACTCGAGATCGAGGCCTTCCGCGCCCAGGAATATTGGACGCTTGATGGTACCTTCTCCACGCCGCAGGGCCAGGAATTCCAAGCCTCGCTGAATTCGATCGCGGGAAAGAAACTCGGCAAGCTCGATATCGGCAACGAGGCTGCGGCCCGCGCCATCGAGCAGGCGGTGAAAGGCCAACCCTTCAAGGTCGACTCGATCGAGTCAAAGCCCGCCAAGCGCCACCCCTACCCCCCGTTCCGGACGTCAACGCTCCAGCAGGAAGCATCCCGCAAGCTGGGCTTCTCGTCCTCGCGCACCATGCAGATCGCCCAGCGCCTTTATGAGGGCGTGGATATCGGTGGCGAAACGGTTGGCCTCATCACCTATATGCGAACCGACGGCGTGGACATGGCGGGCGAAGCCATCGCTGCCACCCGTAACGCGATTCTGAAGAACTTCGGCGAGCCCTATCTTCCTTCAGTTCCGCGCCACTACACGACCAAGGCCAAGAACGCGCAGGAAGCCCATGAGGCGATCCGCCCCACTGAAATGTCACGCCATCCGATGGCCGTGCGCAAGGCCCTCGATCAGGATCAGTTCGCCCTCTACGAGCTGATCTGGAAGCGCACCATCGCCAGCCAGATGGAAAGTGCCGAGCTTGAGCGCACCACTGCCGACATCGGCACCGATGGCAAGGACGGCAAGCACTATGTATTCCGGGCCAACGGCTCGGTTGTAAAGTTTGACGGCTTCCTGAAAGTCTATTTCGAAAGCCTCGACGACGAGGAAGACGAGGACTCGCGCCGCCTGCCCGCTATGGCGCGCGAAGACTCGATCGGCGTCAAGAAGATCGAAGGCATCCAGCATTTCACCGAACCGCCGCCGCGCTACTCGGAAGCCTCGCTTATCAAGAAGCTTGAAGAACTCGGCATCGGCCGTCCGTCCACCTACGTCTCGATCATGGAGACGTTGCGCATCCGAGGCTATGTCCGCCTCGACAAGAAGCGGCTGATTCCGGAAGACAAGGGCCGCGTCGTAACCGCCTTCCTCGAGAGCTTTTTCCGCCGTTACGTGGAATATGATTTCACCGCGAACCTCGAAGAACAGCTCGACAAGGTTTCCGCCGGCGAACTGGCCTGGAAGGATGTGCTCCGCGACTTCTGGAAGGAATTCACGGCGGCGCTCGATGACATCAAGGAACTCCGCGTCACCAATGTGCTGGACGCGCTCAACGACATTCTTGCCCCCCACATCTTCCCGCCCAAGGAAGATGGCGGCGACGCGCGCGCCTGCCCCTCCTGCGGCAATGGCCAGCTCTCCCTCAAACTCGGCAAGTTCGGCTCCTTCATCGGCTGCTCGAATTATCCTGAATGCAAGTTCACCAGGCCAATGTCTCCTGGTGCCGATGGCCCCGAGGCCGTGCCTGCCGATGGCGTGCTGCTGGGTGTCGATCCCGAAACCGGCGAGAAGGTCACGCGCCGCGCCGGACGGTTCGGCCCCTATTTGCAGCTGGGCGAAGCCGCAGAAGGCGAGAAGCCGCAGCGCGCATCGATTCCCAAGGGCAAGAAGCCCGAAGACATCACGCTCGAAGAAGCCCTCAGGCTTCTCTCACTGCCGCGCGAAATTGGCATCCATCCCGAAACCAACAAGCCCATTGTTGCCAACTTCGGCCGCTTCGGACCTTTCATCCTGCATGACGGCGCATATGCGAACCTAGAATCGCCGGAGGAGGTCTTCACCGTCGGCATCAACCGCGCTGTCGATATTCTGGCTGAAAAGAAGCTTCGCGGCTTCTCGCGGCCCAAGGCCGGTGCATTGAAGGATCTGGGACCACATCCCGCGGGTGGCGGCAATCTTCAGATCATGAGCGGCAAGTACGGTCCCTATGTCAAATTCGGCAAGATCAATGCCACGTTGCCGAAGGATACCGATCCGCAGGCCCTGACGGTCGAGGAAGCCGTGGCGCTCGTCAACGACCGTGCCGGCAAGGCACCGGCATCGAAGCGCAAGGCTCCGGCGAAGAAGGCAGCACCAAAATCTGCCACCGTGGCCCAAAAGGCACCCACCAGGAAAGCCACGAAGAAGAAGTCTCCGGCAAAGAAGTCCGCCGCCGCAAAGGTAAAAGCCGCTTAGCTCGTCAGCCGAACTTGCGGATGATTTTCTGGAGTTCCGGTTCCTCCACGGCTTTGGCTGCTTCCGGAATGGAGAACCATTGCATTGTCCGTTGCCCTTGTTCAGGCCAGGTGGGATGCTGGATCATCTGTTCAAGCGCGAAGACCTCAACCTCGCAAGGCTGCATGCCGCCATTGTCAAGCCGCTTGTCGTAGTCGAACTTGCCAATGGACTTCTTGCTCATCTGACCGCCAAGGCCCGCTTCCTCATAAGCCTCCCGCGCCGCCGTTTCAGCAGGTGACAGGCCTTTGATCGGCCAACCCTTTGGAATAATCCAGCGGCCCGTATCGCGGGACGAAATCAGCAGCACCTCGCGGCCAGCACCCGTGTGGCGCCAGGCAAGGGCGGCATATTGTTTCTTCTGTCCCGGCATCTTCACGGCACCTGTCCACAGCAAGCGATTCGTCTCCGCAAGAGTGACTTCACAACGGGAGCAACAAGTTGGCAACATATTGGTAAATAAATGGTTCCCATACGGGCCGTCAGCAAGCCCGCAGATTTCGGTTTGGCGAATACATCTGTGGTGATGGGCTTGACATTGGAACTGAACGCAATCCTCTGGATTCTTTATCGAAATTCCGGGTAATCCTTGGTCCATGGCAAAACGCCCGCTGCAGAAGCCCCAACTCCCTACCGAAGCCGAAGTTCTGGAATTCATCCAGTCCTCACCCTCGATTGTGGGGAAACGCGAAATCGGCCGGCACTTCGGTGTCAAGGGCAGCGACAAGGTGGAACTGAAGGCCCTGCTCCGCCAGATGGAGGAAGACGGCAAACTCTCGAAGCGGCAGCGGAAGCTTATAGATCGTTCCGCGCTGCCCCCTGTGACCGTGCTTGAAATCATCGGCACCGACAAAGATGGCGAACTCTATGCCGAGCCCGTCGAGTGGGACGAGCGCATAGCCGGAAAGCCTCCGCTGGTGGTCATCGAAGGCAGCGAGGCCGCCCCCCGCAAAGGTGACCGGGTACTGGCCAAGATCCAGCCCTCGAAGGACGGCCGCTACAAATTCCGCGCGCGCGTGATCAAGGCTCTATCTGACCGCTCGAACAAAGTTCTGGGCGTCTACCGCGTACTGGCGGGCCTCGGCGCCCGCATCATTCCGGTGGACAAGAAAGCCCGCCACGAATTGCAGGTGCTCAACGGCGACGAGAATGAGGCCCTGAACGGCGAGCTTGTCGAAGCCGAAATTGTGAAGGACCGCGGCCGGGGCCTTCCCACCGCCCGCGTGCGCGAGCGCCTGGGCGACCTAAACGACCAGCGCAACATCTCCCTCATCGCCATCCATCATAACGGCATCCCCAACCAGTTTCCGGACAAGGTGCTGCGCGAGAGCGAGGCGCTGAAAACCTTCTCGACAGCCAACCGCAGCGATCTGCGCCACGTGCCTCTCGTCACCATTGATCCTCGCGACGCGCGTGACCATGACGATGCCGTTTGGGCCGAAATCGACGAGGAAACAGGCGGTGCCAACATCATCGTGGCGATTGCCGATGTCGCTGTTTATGTACGCCCCGGCACGGCGCTTGATCGGGAAGCCCGCATCCGTGGCAACTCGGTTTATTTCCCGGATCGCGTGGTGCCGATGCTGCCCGAGCGCATCTCGAACGACCTCTGTTCGCTGCTCGAGAAAGAAGAACGCCCTGCCCTTGCCTGCTATATGAGCTTCGACAAATCTGGCCGGAAAACCAGCCACCGCTTCGAGCGCGTTACCATGCGCTCCGCCGCCAAGCTCTCCTACGAGGAGGCTCAGGCGGCGATTGACGGACAGGTGAACGACAAGACCTCCACGCTGCTGAACCCCGTCCTGAAGCCGCTATGGGCCGCCTACGCCGTGCTCACGAAGGGACGCAACACGCGCGAGCCACTCGAACTCGATTTGCCTGAGCGCAAGCTCATTCTCGATGCCCATGGCATGATCGAGCGCGTGGTCTCGCCGCTCCGCCTCGA
>JBKJQU010000213.1:0-5183 GCA_046594995.1 Aestuariivirga sp. | reverse complement strand
GTCGCCACGATGCCGACGGTCCATGGCGAGAGCATTGCGATCCGGTTTTTGAGCGCGACGAACGCACTCCCCAAGATCAGCACACTTGGTCTCGTCCCGCGCGATCTGCGCGCACTTCAAGAACAGTCTTCGCATGCACATGGGCTGATCGTCGTAACGGGGCCAACCGGCAGCGGCAAGACCACGACGCTGGCGGCCGTGCTGAATTTTCTGAATAGTCCGACGCGCAAGATTTTGACGATCGAGGACCCTGTCGAATATCAGGTCGACGGCGTGAACCAGATTCAGGTGCGGCCGGAGATTGGCCTCTCGTTTGCGGCAACGCTCCGCTCATTGTTGCGGCACGACCCGGACATCATCATGGTCGGCGAAATGCGCGACAGCGAAACTGCGAAGATCGGTGTAAACGCCGCGCTTACAGGACATCTGGTGCTGACAACGCTGCATACGAACTCGGCGGCTGGCGCGGTGACGAGATTGCTCGATTTCGATGTGCAGTCTTATCTCATTGCATCAACGCTGCGCTGCGTCGTGGCGCAGCGGCTGGTCAGGAAACTGTGCGTCAACTGCCGCACGAGTTATACGGCTGCACAGGCCGAACTCGATCCCCTGCCGGCTGACTGCCTCGCAGGGCGCAGCCATCCGGTGAAGCTATGGAAAGCCGAGGGATGCGATCACTGCGGCGGCACTGGCTATCTGGGCCGGGCGGCAATCTTCGAGATACTGGTCACCGACGAAAAGCTGCGCGGTTTGATACGGCCGGAGGTCGATGCCGCGACAATTGCAACGGCCGCACGTGCCGCTGGAATGTCGACGATGCTGATGGACGGCTTCGCCAAGTGCTGCGAGGGAGTGACGACGCTCGCCGAGCTGAGCCGCGTAACCTCGGAAGGTTGAAATGACCAAGTTCAACTACCGGGCAATTGCCAACGACGGTTCCCGCGTTGCAGGTGTAATCGAGGGCAGCGACAGATCGGTGGTGTTGCGCCGCCTTTCCGAACAGCAGATGCATCCGATAGAAGTCAATGCCGCCGACAGCTCCGTTGCGCTCGGCAGCGCCATGAAGTTCGGAAGCAAGCCGGCCAGCGCCAAGGACATTTCGGCATTCACGCGCGAGCTTGCTTGGCTGCTGAGTGCGGGAATGAGTTTGACCAGCGCTCTCGATGTGCTGGCCAAGGAGGCGCCGAGCGGCTCCTTCAGCGTGCTGGTGAATGCGCTGCAGGCCGATATCCGCAAAGGCCGCAGCTTTCATGACGCGCTCGTGGCAACCAATGCTTTTTCCCCTTATTATGTCAGCATGGTTGAAGTGGGCGAAACCACGGGAAAGCTGGCCTCGGTGCTGGAGCGGATCTGCGCTTCAATGGACCGCGAACAAAAGATCAGAAGCCGGCTGGTCTCCGCGCTGATCTATCCATCGCTGCTTGTTGTGCTGGCACTGGGCGCCGTCATCTTCATCATGGTGGCAGTCGTGCCGAGCATCAAGGACATGATCGTCGGATCGGGCGCTCCCGTGCCCGCGTCCGCACAGTTCGTGATCGGCATGTCCGACTGGATCATTCGCAATGGCATTACAGTCCTGATCGCCATCCCTGTAGCGGCCCTGCTTTTGACACTGCTGCTTGGCGTTAGCAGCGGCCGGCGGCAATTTGGAGACATTGCGGCCCGGATTCCATTTATCGGATCGATCTTCAGGAAGTCGGCTGTCGTCCAGTTCTGCAGTGTGCTCGGCACCCTGCTGGCGTCCGGTGTCACTCTGTCTGAAAGCCTGCGGTTGATGCGGCCATCCGCCGGAAACCGGCATATCGCGGCGACGCTCGGCGAAATGGAGTCGCTCTTGCGGCGGGGTGAGGATTATGTTGCTCCCCTCGAACGATCGAGTTTCTTTCCGAAGATTCTGCCGCGGATGTTGCGGGTCGGGAGGGAGACCGGCAACCTTTCGCCCAGCCTTCAGCAGGTGACGACGATCCTCGAGGATGAGCTTGACCGTTTGATCGACCGTTTGCTGACATTGCTCGAGCCTGCCATTATTTTGGCCTTAAGCGGCGTCATTGCGTATATCATCACATCGCTGATGGGAGCCATAATCAGCATCAACGATCTGGCCTTATAGACCGCCACGGGACGCAGACGGCCCAAACCAGGAAGAACGATGCTGCCTACGAACGCGAAAACTGCCCGTCTGAAAACGCCACCCGTCACGCGGAACGGTGAGGCCGGATTTACCCTTGTCGAGCTTTTGGTGGTGCTGGTCATCCTTGTCCTGCTCGCCAGTATCATCGGGCCGCGTGTTATTGGCTATCTCGGAACATCGCGCAGCAAGACCGCGCAGATTCAGATCGAGGGTCTGGTGACGTCGCTGGAACTTCACCATATCGATGTCGGGCGGTATCCGACGCAATCGGAAGGATTGCAGGCATTGCTGGCGTCCAACGGAAGGGTGCCGGGCTGGAATGGCCCCTATCTTTCCAAAGGACAGATTCCTCTCGACCCGTGGGGCGCGCCTTATCGCTACCAGTCGCCCGGCAAGACTGCCGCTTTCGATCTCTACACGCTGGGGCGCGACGGAAAAGAAGGTGGTACGGATGAGGATGCGGACATTCGCAACTGAGCCAGCCGTTCATGCCCGCAATGCGGGGTTCACGCTCATTGAACTTCTCGCCGTGATGGCAGTCATGGCTCTCGCTGTAACGGCGTTTTCATACACAAGTAGCGGTAGCCTTGAATCGACGCGGTTCAGGGCGCTGGTGGTGAAGGCTTCGGCAGCACTGCAGGCAACCCGCGTCAGCTCAATCCGCAAGCGCCAGGAACAAGTCTTCCGCATCGATGTCGAACGGCGGACGATTGGATTGGGCGATAGTGGACTGGTGTTGGAATTGCCCGCCGGTGTTGAACTCGCGGCAACGGTTGCCTCGTCCGAGCGCTACGATGACGGTTCGGTCGGGATCAGGTTTTTCCCCAGTGGAGGCTCGACCGGAGGCAAACTCACCTTTACTCATGCGGGCACGAAAATAGAAATCCGGGTCAATTGGCTGACAGGTAGCGTATTGATGAACCGTGGCTAAAAACCCGAACGACGGCGGCTTTTCGCTGGTGGAGGTCATTTGCGCGATGGCCGTGGCCGCAATGGCGATCGTGGCGCTGATGCGGGGCATGCAATCCTCGCAGTCAGCCACGATCTATCTCGACGCACATCTTGGCGCCCGCATCATCGCCCAATCGATACTTGAGGACGAGCGCCAGGCCAGCGGCACCGCACCAGGAGAGCGCAGTGGTGATTCAGGGCCTTTTCGCTGGCGTCTGCGGATCGATCCCGCCGCAGTCGACGTAGTGCCGAAGCCAGCATCCGGTTTCCAGCTCTACCGGTTATCCGTCGAGGTGCGATGGGAGCCGCGCGGGTCTTTCACGGTCGATACGCTGAAGGTCGCCAAGAACCGATGAGCCCCGTTCGTGATAACGCGCGTGAACATGGCTTCACCCTTCTCGAGGTGCTTGTGGGGCTCGTGATCTCATCGCTGATCATGGTGTCGATAACCTACTCGGTACGGGGCATCAATGCGGGTTATGTTCAGGCGACCGGAATGGTCGACCGGCAGCGGATGCTGACGACGGCGCTGGAAATTCTCAGCGGAGACGTTTCTCGCATTCAGCGGGTCTACGACACGCCCGATCGTCCATCGCGGTTCCTGTTCTTCGGTGGAAAGGGCGAGGCGATTTACATCCTTGCGGAACGTCCTGGCAGTACCGGCGGGCTGTACTGGGTACGGTTGCTGGTAAGAAGCGAGAACGGCGTCAACGAACTGGTGCGGATGCGGGCACCCTACCGTGCGGGACAAGTGGATTTCACCATTGCAAACTGGCGCGACGAAGTCGTTCTGTTGCGTGGGAAGATGGGCATTGAATTATCCTATCGCGCGCCTTTGGCGGGCCTGCGGTCATGGGCGGCGACGTGGGAGGCGCGTGACATGCTGCCCGGACAGGTGATGGTCAGCATTACGGATGGCGCAACCGGCCGTCTGCACATTCCGGTTTTTGTCGAGACTTTGAAGATCGCTGCGGAAGCCGCCTGTGCCGATCCCGCTGCGGCAGGCTGTACGGCCTTGTCGGCTGGCCGCATTGCCGCGGCTTCGGGGGCGCCATGACGGCGGAGGCCCTGCCAGTTGACAGCCGCCGCGGCATGATCCTGGTCATCGTGCTCTGGTCGGTGGCGCTGATGACGGTTGTCGTGGTTGCCTTGAGCTCCCTGGTACAGACCGGCCTGTCATCGGCTGGTCTTGATGCCGACCGGCTGCGTTCCCGGATGGCGCTGGAGGCGGGTGTGGAGATCGGTATGGCAATGGTTCTGGCCCGGCGCGCCGGAGAGCGGGCCTATTTCGAAGGCACGCCCGTCGTCACCGATATCGGCGGCAATCGGCTTGTGGAGATCGCAATTCGCGACACGGCAGGATTTGTCGACGTCAACCGCGCTGACGTTCCGCTGATCGCCGCCGCAGCGGCCGCCGCTGGCGCTACACCGCAGCAGGCGCAATCGTTCGCCGATAACATACTTGCGGATAGAACCAGTCGATCGAAAACGGCAAAACAGCCAGGCGACCTGGTTGCCACAGCAGTCGAGGGCAAAGAGACGCCTCTGCCGCCGGCATATGTCAGCATGGCGCAGCTTTATGATGTTCCCGGCGTTGACAGCGCCCTGATCGACAGGCTCTTGCCATTCGTCACGCTCTACAGTTCAGATGGCAAGGTCAATCCCATGGCAGCGCCAGATGCTGTCCTCCAGGCGGTTCCTGCATTGCCCCAGAACGAACGGCAGCGGCTTCTCGATGCCCGGGAACGGCGGCAAGGTGCTGCGCCAGACGTGGTGGCGCTTATTGAAAGCCACGCCAATAATCTCGCCTTGAACCAGGCGCGCGTGTTTCAGATCACGGTGCGGCTGGTATCTGGTCCCGGCATCATCGTCGAGGACAGGATCGAAGCTGCGGTGCTCATCGACGACGGTGCGCCAGTTCGCGTATTGTCGTGGTCATGGTAGGCATGGTTGTGCAGCAGGTTCGGATTTAATGGATACATACAGCAATTCCGCCACGCGGCAGGCGCTGCACGGGCTTGCCCGGCTTTCAGGGTGGCTGGGCGGCAGCGTATCGGCATTGATCGATTATCTTTCCAAATTCTCCGGACGGGCAGCGAAG
>JBKJQU010000088.1:0-5784 GCA_046594995.1 Aestuariivirga sp. | reverse complement strand
CATCTGGATACGGCGGAGCGTATCCTTGTCGCGGTCCTTCAGCGCTTTCGGCAGCGGCTTGCCGTTGAAATAGATTTCCCCCTTCGTGGGCGGCAGCAGCCCCGTGATGGCGCGGGCGAGTGTGGACTTGCCGGAACCCGATTCACCCACCACGGCGACGGTGCGGCCGCGCGGCAGTTGCACGGTCACATTGTCGAGAACCTTGACGATGCCCGAATAGCTCGCGTCCACGGCATGGATGCGGAGCGCGATGTCTTTGCTGATCGATTCTTCCTTGGCGAGCTTGCGCACGGCCCACAGCGTCTTGGTATAGGCTTCCTTCGGCTCTTTCAGCATCTCGCGCGTCGGCGCCTGCTCGACCTCGAGGCCGCGGCGCAGCACCGTGATGCGGTCGGCCATCTGGGCCACGACGGCTAGGTCATGCGTGATGTAGATCGCCGCGGTATTGAACTGCTCGACGATGTTGCGCATCGCGGCCAGCACTTCCACTTGAGTTGTCACATCGAGTGCCGTCGTCGGCTCATCGAAGATGATGAGGTCGGGGCGGCACGACATGGCCATCGCTGTCATGGCGCGCTGCAACTGTCCGCCGGACACCTGGTGCGGAAAGCGGCTGCCGATCGTTTCGGGGTTCGGCAATTGCAGCCGGCGGTAGAGATCGACCGCATCGGCCTCGGCCTTGGCGCGGTCCATGATGCCGTGGCGCACCGCTGTCTCGACCGTCTGCTCGATCAACTTGTGCGCTGGGTTGAAGGCGGCGGCGGCGCTTTGGGCCACATAGGCGATGCGCGAGCCCCAGAGTTCTCTGCGTTCCTCTTCGCTGGCTTTGCGGAGGTCGATGCCATCGAACATGATGGTGCCATCGGTGATGCGGCAGCCGGGCCTCGCGAAGCCCATGGCAGCGAGACCGATCGTCGATTTGCCCGCACCCGATTCACCGATGAGGCCCAGAACCTCGCCGCGCTTCAGGCTGACGTCCACGCCCCTGACGATGGGATGCCAGACGCCGTCGCTGTTGCCCTCGATCTTGAGACCGCGGATTGCCAGCAGGGTCTCACCCTTGACACGCTTTTTATCGGAGCTCATCGCGAAGTCCACTCGTCTTGTGCAGGAACCAGTCGACCACGAAATTGATCGCGACGGTCAGGAGCGCGATGGCAATGGCGGGATAGAAGGGTGCCGGGATGTAGGGAAAGGTGCGAACCGGGAAGGTGATGAGGGTCTTGCTCTCGGCCACCATCGAACCCCAGTCGGCAGTCGGCGGCTGGATGCCGACGCCCAGGAACGAGAGTGCCGAAATGGTCAGGAAGACGAAGCAGAAGCGCAGGCCGAACTCGGTGATCATGGGAGGAAGGATGTTGGGCAGCACTTCCTTGAAGATGATCCAGCCCATGCCCTCGCCGCGAAGCTTCGCGGATTCGACATAGTCCATCACGACGACGTTCAGGGCGGTGGCGCGGGCAAGACGGAACACGCGGGTCGAGTCCAGCAGCGCCAGGATGAGAATCAGCATCCAGATGCTCTTGCCGAAGACGGCGAGCAGCATGAGGGCGAAGATCAGCACGGGGATGGCGAGGAATGCATCGACGATGCGCGAAATGCCCTGGTCCAGCCAGCCGCTCTTCAGGGCCGTCAGCACGCCGAGCGTTCCGCCGATCAGGAATGACAGCATGGTCGTCATGAAGGCGATGCCCACCGTATTGCGCGCGCCATAGATGAGGCGCGAGAACAGGTCGCGGCCGATCTGGTCGGTGCCGAGCCAGAACTCACCGCCTGACGGCTGGTAGGCCTTGCCGACGACTTCAGCCTCGCCATAGGGCGCGATGAGCGGTGCGAAGACCGCTGCGATCACATAGACGAGGATGACGATCATGCCGAACCAGGCGCTGATGGGCGCTGTAGCCAGCGTGCGCTTGGCATTCTGGAAAAAACTGCGCCGTGCACGGACGGAACGGATATCGGGAGCCTGGGCTGTCATTTGGGGTGCAGCAATCTGGGGTTTGTGATGATCGAAACGATATCGGCCGAGAGATTGAGCAGGATATAGGTTGCCGCGAAGATCAGCGCGCAGGCCTGCACCACCGGCATGTCGCGGCTGGAGACGGCGTCAACCATCAGCTGCCCGATGCCGGGATAGACATAGACCACCTCGACCACCACGACGCCGACCACGAGATAGGCGAGGTTGAAGGCAATGACGGTGGCAATCGGCGCCCAGGCATTGGGAAGCGCGTGCTTGATGATGGCCTCGCGGCGCGGAACGCCTTTCAGCTGCGCCATTTCCATGTAGGGGCTGGCGAGGAGATTGATGAGGGCCGCCCTGGTCATGCGCATCATGTGCGCGACGATGACGAGGGTCAGCGTGATCGAGGGCAATGCGGCGCGGTACATGTGCTCCCAGAGATCGGTCGAGCCGCTCACCGTCGAGAGGGTGTAAAACCACTTGTTCTTGATCGCGAAGAAGAACATCAGCAGGTAGGCGATGAAAAACTCCGGCGTCGCGATCGTCGTCAGCGTCACCGAGTTGACGATCCGGTCATACCAGCTGTTGCGGTAGAGTGCTGCCATCACGCCGAGGAATAATGACAGCGGCACCGCGACGATGGCGGTCATCAGTGCAAGGAAGAATGTGTTGTAGAGGCGGGGCGCGATCAGATCGGTCACGCTGCGCTTGATCGAACCGCCAAGGCCCGCGTAGGAATAACCGAAGTCGCCCCTCACCACTCCGGCGATCCATTCGAAGTAACGAACGAACGCCGGGCGGTCCATGCCGATTTCACGATTGAACGCGGCAACGGTTTCAGGCGTGGCGCCTTGACCAAGGATGGCCTCCGCGAAGCCACCAGGCAGCAATTCAAGGGACGCGAAGATTACCAGCGACACCACGAAGAGCGTCAGCAATCCCAGTCCCAAGCGCTGCAGAACGGTTTTAAGAACCGGATGCATGCTTCTCCCCATCGGCCTCTTGTTGGGCCTGTCGTTTCATTGACAGTAGCAGAACGGTTTCACCGCGCTACATCTAAAATGATAGGGACCGGATCACCATTGCGGCAATCCGGTCCCCGACATGTTGTCAGCCGTTCACGGCAGGTGTCAGGCCGTGTACCACCAGCGCTCGGCGATCTTCATGCCGTCGAGCTGCCAGTTTGCCGCGACCTTGCCGTGGCCGAGCTTGTTGGAATAAGCCTCGATATAGGTGTTGAACACCAGGTTGATGAGGCCGCCATCGTCATGCAGGATCTGCTGCATCTCGGCATACATGGCCGCGCGCTTGGCTTCATCGGTTTCAGACCGCGCCGCGATCAGCAGCTCGTTGAACTTCGGGTGCTTCCAGAACGTGTCGTTCCATGCGGCGTCGGCTGCGTAGGCGGTGGTCATCATCCAGTCAACGGTGGGGCGGCCGCTCCAATAGGAAGCAACGAAGGGCTTCTTCAGCCATACATTGTCCCAATAGCCATCGTCCGGCTCCCTGATGACATTGATGTCAATGCCGCAGGCCTTGGCCTGCTCCTTCCACAGGATGGCCGAGTCGACAGCGCCCGAGAAGGCGGCATCGGCGACCGAGAGATCGAAGGACAGCGACTCGAGGCCGGCCTTCTTGAGGAAGGCCTTGGCCTTCTCCGGATCATAGGTGTGCCTGGGCTGCGGATCGACGGCGAACTTCACCGTCGGCGCGATCGGGTTGTCGTTGCCCGCCGTGCCGTGGCCGAGGAACACCTTGTCGATGATGTCCTGACGGTCGAGCGAGTGCTTGATAGCGAGGCGGACATTGACATCGTCAAAGGGTTTCGCGTTCACGTTCATCACATAGATCTGATGGCCATAGCCGGTGATCTCGGAGACCGTGTGGTCCGGGCTCTGCTTCAACTGATCGAGCGTCTTCAGGTCGCAGCGGTCCATATACTGGATTTCGCCCGAGATCAGCGCATTGGTACGCGCCGCCACGTCCTTGATCGAGAGGAACTCGACACGGTCGAACCAGCCCTTGCCGGACTTGAAGTAGTTCGGGTTCTTGTTGAAGGTCGCCGTCACGCCGGGCGTGAACTTGTCGAGCATGTAGGCGCCGGTGCGGATGCCCGATTGCCAGTCGACCGAGCCGTCAGCGTTCGCTGGCATGATCGGCATGTGATAGTCGGAGACGGTGTAGGGGAAGTCGGCATTGCCGCCGTCGAGTTCGAACACGACGGTTTCAGCGCCATCGGCCTTGACGCTTACAACCGAGGCGAGAAGCGATTTCGCGGCCGACTTCGAGTCATCGCCGCGGTGATGCATGATCGAGGCGATGACATCTTCCGCCGTCACCGCCTTACCATTGTGGAAGGTGATGCCCTTCCGCACCTTGAAGACCCACTTCTTGGCGCCGTCCGAAGCCTCGAAGCTTTCGGCCACATCGCCCACCACATTGCCGTCCGGATCGATCTCGGTCAGGCTGTTGGCAAGCGTGCCCCACAGCGCGGTACCGGTGAACTGGTCGGGATAGAGGCCAGGGTCCATCGAATCCGTCGTGGCGCCATGGCCCACGCCGATCTTGAAGGTGCCGCCCTTCTTGGGCTCGGCCTTCGCGGCGCTCGCAAACATGGTGTTGGCGGCTGCCAGCGTCACGCCCGAGGCCAGGGCCAACTGCGTGAATTCGCGGCGGGACAATCTTCCGCGCACCGCCTGGCTCAGCGCTGCGTTCAGTTTATGGTTTGTCTCATTCATCATATTGCTCCCTGTTCCGGACCATGCCGGCGTTACTGCTCCCGGTCGTCGGCGTACGGATGGATTTTGATGATCCAGTTTCACGCAAATCAAGAGAATTTCTCTTGTCAGCGCGCCTTCCTGTCGCCAGCGGTGATCTGAGGTTGTCATGACAAAAAGACCCCGTCAATTGCTTGACGGGGTCCATTGTCACAAATTTTGGTAATGATGGCGTAGCGTTATGCCATCCACCAGCGCTCGTACATGAAGCCGCCGTCGTGATCGAAGTCCGAGTTGAACTCGGCATGGCCGATCTTGGTCGACAAGGCGCCAACGTAGTTGTTGAACATCAGCACGACCTGGCCGCCGTCGTCGTGGACGAGCTGCTGGCACTCGGCATACATCGCCTGGCGCTTGGCTTCGTCCGTCTCGGCGCGGGCTGCGACGAGCAGCTCGTTGAAGCGCGGGTGCTTCCAGCGCGTATCGTTCCAGGCGGCATCTGCCGCCAGCGAGATCGACATGAAGGCATCCGCCGTGGGGCGGCCGCCCCAGTAGCAAAGACCCCAGGGCTTCTTGAGCCAGACGTTGTCCCAATAGCTGTCGTTCGGCTCGCGCACCACGTTGATCTCGATGCCGGCTGCCTTGGCGTGTTCGGCCATGAGCAGTGCTGCATCGACGCCGCCGGGGAAGGCTGCATCAGACGCCGAAAGATCGACCTTGAGGTTTTCCATGCCAGCCTTCTTCAGCAGCGACTTGGCCTTCTCCGGATCATAGCTGTAGACCGGTTCGGCGTTGATCGCATACTTCATCGAGGGCGAGAGCGGGTTGTCGTTGCCGGCCGAGCCATAGCCGTAGAGGATCTTGTCGACCAAATCCTGGCGGTTGATGGCCCACTTGAGCGCCTGGCGAACCTCGAGCTTGTCGAAGGGCGCGGTATCGCAATGCATCGGCGCGGTGTAGTGCGCAAAGCCCGACACGTTGTAGAGTTCGGTCTCCGGCGCGCTCTTCACCATGTCAATGGTCTTCACGTCGGCGCGGTCGATGTAGTGCACTTCGCCCGAGAGGTAGGCGTTGGTGCGGGCCGCCACGTCGATGATCGAGAGA
>JBKJQU010000472.1:0-14912 GCA_046594995.1 Aestuariivirga sp. | reverse complement strand
GAGATTTGACGGTGACATCGAGACGGCAACGGCTATCGCGCGGCATCGCCGCCGCACTCCTCGCCGCCGTGTGGCTTGGCGCGCAGGTGGAGGTCGCCTCGGCCGAACTCCGCATCTGCAACCAGACGCTAAACCTTTACAATGTTTCCGTGGGCTATTTCACCGGCAGCGGCTGCCATGATCCGAACGACCCCGACCGCAGCCGGTGCTATATGCAGACGGAGGGCTGGTGGAACCTCCCCGCCAACGGTTGCACCACGCTGATCAAGTGGGAACTCGACAATCCGTTCTATTATATCTTCGCCACCGACATCTATGGCGAGAACGCGGTGAGCGGGGAAACCGAGCTCTGCGTGAACCTCAACCGCAAATTCGAAATCCAGATCCCCTTCAGCGACACCGCCGCCAAAACTCCAGGCTGCTGGCAGAAGGGCCACCAGCAGGTGAAGTTCAAGGAGATCGACACGGGAGGAACGACGGACTGGACGGTGTTCGTGGGGGATGCAGCGCCCCAATAGGCGCTATCATCGCGATTGATGTCAGGTTACAAACCGTGGCATTATCAGTTTATGCTAGTTATCCGTGCCGAGCAGATCTACAAATTCGAAGATGCCGCCATGCGAGCCTTCGAAGACGAAATGACTCTGCATGCAGCACGCTTTTCTCCTGCACTTTACAGCGTTATCGGCGAAGCGCAGCTGCGTGTCGCTGTTATTCAGGTCCTGCGCAAGGCGTCGGTCCATGGATTCACTCTCAAAGGGCCAATGCGCCTTTTTGTCGAACTGATGCTGATGTGCGGCAGTAGTTTCGACTGTGATCCGCAATACGAGGCAATTACCGAGGCGTTGAAGGGACGGGGCATGGAGATGTCGCGCGCCGAGAACATGCGCATCGCTCATCATGAATACCTGGTCGAGGTTGCAGGGACTAACAACACGAACATAAATAACGCGCTTTTTAGGCTCGCTGAGTTCGCAGGCAATTTCGAAGAAAACGACGATAAAGGGTTTGAAGACCGCTTGCTCTACGAACTCAAGGCCGGATTTCCGGAGCGTGCGCGATATTGCGGCGAACAAGCCCTACGAGACATGATCCGGAAGGGAAGGTCCGACGCGGTTTCATTCGGACTGCCTTCGATGCGTTCGCAAGCCCTGCTTGTGATCCTTAACTCCGCCTTCGGGCATGGCTGCGCCTCTGACCCGCTCTATCCCTGGATATCGCAAACGCTCACTGACAAAAGAATTGCTGATCCGAAGGCTCGCGCCGACCGACTTGAGCGGAAGGCGATGACCTGGCTTCATCACGTGCTGGAACGGATGTCCCAAGGAGCTGCGATATGACAGGCGGCAAGACAACGACGTCGTGTTCAGCAGATGGCGGTTCGGCACCTGCTGGCAGCCCCACTGCGACGTGTGCCTCGGCCGAACCCAAGATTCCAACTGAGTGTGCTTATCTGAAGAACGCGAGCACTGTCGAATCGAGCAAGGCCAATTTTGACCGTATCCGCAAGCCGGCCAAACTGTCCGCGCCAAAAGAAATCAAATACAAATTTCCGGGGGACGAGGCCGAACAGGACGCGCTCGAATATGAAATCGAGGTGGACGGCAAGAAGAAGCAAATGATCATGCCGAAGAATCCGCCGGCTTCGAAATCGCTGCCTACTGCTCAACAGCTCGCGGATTCCTTGGGAGCAGTTCCACCTGGTCAGTTTGACAAGATTCCCAAGATCGTCGCAAGTCCCAGACCAAATCCCTCCGATGAATACTGGGCCAAGGAATACAACAAGCCCGGCTTCACGTCGGCAGCGACAGGCGGACCTTCGGGCGTCACCTTCTACCCTTCCAATAATTGGTCGCAGGAATTCACTGACTCGACGATGATCCATGAAGGCGGGCATACCTATTCCCAGGATCTGTGGAAAAACGATGACACCAAGAAGGCTTGGCAAAAAGCAATCGACGAAGACAAGCGCACACCGTCGGACTACGCCAAAAGTTCAATTGGCGAAGACTTCTCCGAATCGCTTGTCATGTATTCGCTCAGTAAAGGAACGAGCTGCGAAGCGACAGCGAAGCAACTTTATCCGAGCCGCTACAAGGTTCTCGATGGACTGATGGGCGCCAAATGACCGGCGTTCCAAAATTTTCTACCCGTCGTACCCTCAGCACTTGTCTTGTGAGCGTGGGATTGGCGGTGTTGACGTCCTCGGCCGTTGTTGGAGATACCAAAATGGAACTGATGCCCCCTCATCCCGGCCAGATCAAGATGATCGAGGAGTTTGACGGCGCCACACGCATGGTGAACGCCAGCGAGGTGCCTGAAACGCACCGATTCATGTTTCTCGATGCAAAAGGTCAGGAGACGGATCCACAGGCAGCAGTGTCGCGCATACCAATTGTCGTGGTGAAAATGTTCTCAACCGACGGACAGGGAAATCTGGTACCCAAGAAACGCGCCAAGCAATTGCGTGTTCTTGAGTTTGGGCCTGACGGCCAGGTGCTTCGGAGCACCGTGCTGGTCCCGAATTAAAGAAGCGGTCTTCGTATACTGATCAGGCTGCGCCCGCGTGCGTGGGTGCCAGCTCCGGCTTCGGCTCCGCAATGATTTCCTCAATTCCTAGCATCCAGCTCGACTGCTCGTCTGGCGTGCAGGTTTCCCAATAAGTTCGCCACACTCTTGGATCGTAAAAGCGGAACATGACGGTATCCCCATCCGGCAGTTGTGCCAGCAGAAACTTTCTCAGGTGCCGCCGCAGGTCCTTCAATTCGAGTTCTGACCTCACCAGTATCCCCCACGCCCTGCCCCAGCCCTCGGTGCGCCAGATTTCCCTTAAGGGCGTGTCGTCGGTGAGTTCGACCAGATAGGGGGCGGCGCGCTTTAGCGGCTCAGCCAGTTTGCCGGCGAAGAGGCAATCATACTTGGGGGACTGGATGACGAGCGGATAGAGCTTCGGATCGCGCGCTGTATCGACGATGCCGTAGAGCCTGCTCACATCAGCCGCCTGCGGCCTTTGCCGCTGCCGCGCAGCGCTCGCAGAAGGGGGTGCCGTTCCTGGCGGCCTCGATCAAGGCCTTGGCCTGCGCGGGAGGATCGGACATGCCGGGGCCGCTGGCGATCATGGGTGCCGCCTCGCCTGCTCCGCCGCCACCGCCCCCTGCTCCGCCGCCGCCGCCGCCCTGGTCTCCGATGAGCACGGTGGGCCAGCCGGTGATGATGACGCCGCCGTGGGCCGTGTTGTCACCGATGCGGGCGGCCGGCATGCCGCCGACGATGACGGTTGCCGAGCCCTTGATGATGACGTCCGGCGGGCCGATGCAGACGCAGATATCAGAGATGCGCGCCTGGGGCATTCCGCCTGTGATTACAGTGGGAAATCCGGTTGTGATGGGGCCGCCGACATGGGGCACGATGCCTGTCGCCATGGGGCAGGTGTGCATGTCGGTGATGCGTGCCGCGGGCATTCCCATAGGAGAAGAGTAAAGAATATCCACCGGCGTGGCAAGTCTGCTTGAAAACCCTGCAAATCGTGATATCGTTAAGGAAGACGAGTGATTTCTGGCATATGATGTCCGGATCCGGGTTAGTATCCGGGAACGCATTCCTTGAAACGGAGACTGTTCATGATCGGCTTGATCGGAGTCCTCACGGCAGCTGCCCTTACCTGCACCAGCATGCAGGATGGCTGCGCACCGCAGCTTGGCAGAACACAGGCTCTGGCGGCCATCGAGACGATGGATATGGGGATTTCGGAACTGATGGTTCCGAAGCCGCGGGTGAAGCCCCTGCGGAGCAGCGGCATTGCCAAGCAGAAGCAGAAATCCGTCGCGGCCGCCTCGAAAACCCCTTCGGCCAAGCCCAAGGTGAAGCTGGTGATGCAGGATGACGTGAAGAAGGCCAGGAAAAAGCGCATTCCGCTGCTCATCGGCAACTATTACTGATCCCGGCATAATTTCCAGTCTGACCGGCGTCCGGCTTGTACGGGCGCCGTTTGTTTTCGTGCCGCACACGAGAACCAGAGCAGTCAGCGTCCGCAATGGCGATGAAAAGTCACGGTGCCTGCCGCATGAGCCGGTCAGGTGCTGCTGTCTTCCGCAGCCACCCGGGACAGACCACCCATGAAACACGGCGTTCGAGACACATTCCGGTTGGCTGTTGCCTATTGGCGCCGGGTTGTATCGCATGCGCCGGCCCTGTTTGCGGCAAGCATCGTCATCAGCATCCTCGGCAGCACGCTCGAAGGCGTGGGGCTGTTCATGCTGGTGCCTATTCTGGGCCTTCTGGGGATCGGCGGCGGCAGTGACGAACCGGCAGCCGCTGGCGAGGGTTTCGTGCAAGCCCTTGGCTGGATCGGCCTTTCCGCCAAGCTCGAAAGTGTGCTGCTGCTGTTCCTGGGGCTGATGCTGGCGCGGGGTGTGCTGGGCTGGTTTCAGGCCGAAGTGACGGCCAGGCTTTCCACTGGATTCATGGTGGCCCTCAGGACCGAGGCCTATGACGCCGTGACACACGCCAACTGGCTTCATCTTGCGTCCCGCCGGGCATCCGAATTCACCCACGCCATGACATCGCAGACGGATGAGGTCTCGCAAGGCGCATCGCTCTTCATGCGGATGCTCACCTCGGCTTTCTCGGTGATGGCCGGGCTTGCAGTGGCGCTGGTGATTGCGCCCGGGCTGACGCTGGCGGCACTGGTCTGTGCCGTGCTGATCGTGCTGCCGATGAGTTATTTCGATCTCCGTGCCTACCGGATCGGCACCACGGGCTGGGCGGCCATGCAGGCCATCTACGAGCAGCTGTCGCGGCACTTCATCGGGCTCAAGGCCGCGCGCGTTCTCTCAGCCGAGGACCGCTACCGGACGGAGTTCGAAACCCTTGCCCGGCACCATGGCCAGCAAGGCATTGCGCTGTCGCGCAATTCAGCGACGTCGAGCCTTATCCATTCCATGGCGGCGGCGGTGATGCTGTGTGTGCTCATTTACATTGCGGTGAAGGCAGGGGCTTCCAGCGCCGAGCCGGTGTTGCTGGCCGTCATCTTCGCCAGACTGCTGCCGCGCATTCAGGGCATGCAATATGACGTCCAGCATCTGCTATCCGTGCTGCCGCAATTTGCCGGATTGAACCGTCTCGTAGCCGAAACCCGCGCGGCAGCAGAGCCTGGCGTTCCGGATGCAACCGTGCGTTTTCAGCTCACGCAATCGCTTGAGATGCGGAACATTCAATTCCGCTATGGCGATGGCCCTCTCATTCTCGATGACGTGTCCTTGCAGATCAAGGCCCAGGGATCGACCGGGATCATCGGCATGTCGGGGGCAGGCAAGACGACGCTTGCCGATATTCTGGCGGGACTGATACCGCCGACAGCCGGGCAGATCCTGATCGATGGGAAGGAAATTCTCCCAGCGGCCAAGCCGCAGTGGCGGCGGCGCGTTGCCTATGTCACGCAGGAGGAATTCCTGTTCAACGACACGGTGCGCGCCAACCTTGCGGTGGGCGCCCTTCAGGCCACCGAACCGGAAATGTGGCAGGCACTGGGCGCAGCGCATGCGGCGGCCCTTGTCAGTGCCCTGCCAAAAGGCCTCGATACGGTGATCGGAGAGCGCGGCACCCTGCTGTCACGCGGGCAGCGCCAGCGGCTTTGCCTTGCCCGGGCCCTGCTATCCGACCCTGCCCTTCTGATCCTCGACGAGGCGACGAGCGCACTCAATCCGGTCGACGAGGACGATATACTCGGTGCGCTCAAGGAGATGGCCCGTTCACGCGCTGTTCTGGTCATCGCGCACCGGATCTCGACGGTTGCCTGGACCGACAGGATCATCGTGATGGGACAATCGCGCATTCTCGAAATTGGAAGCGTCGAGGAACTCCAGCAGAAGCCGGGAAGCTTGGTGCGGGCCATGACTTCGCTGGAGCAGGCCGCAGGCACCAAAACCGCCTGAACTTTCCCGCTGCCTGCGCAGAATTCACCGATTGCATCAAATTTTACGATTCAACTTTGCGTCGTGGAAACGCGCGGTCGTTATAGTCATCCCATCGCAGACGAGATCGCCGCACAGTCCGGCGAAGGTATGAAGCCGCTCCGTCTGAACCGGACCTGACCGGTATCCTCAACACCATAAATTCAAGCGTTTCCATCGACGACCGGCGTTGCCCGGCGTGCAGCGGACGCTTGCGCAGTCCTTGAGGTAGAGATCATGAACTCCATTCCATCCGCATCCATGATGAAGCGCGCCACACTGATTTCGCGCAGCTGTGCAAGGCTCCTGACGGGCCTGGTGTTTGCAGGCGCCATCGCCGTCACCGGTTCGGCCGTTCCCGCCAGCGCCAAGACGATTGAACTCTGGCATCGCCCCGGCGGCTATACGCACCAGCACATCCTGCAGGCCAACCGCTGGCTGGCATCGGGCACCAAGCTGGTGATCCGCGACTGGCAGGTTTCTGCGGCAGCAATCCAGATCGTGTACTTCAAACGCAAGGGAGGCAACGTCTGCTTCGGCAAGACCGCCTTCAACTCCAGCCCTTCCCTGCGCTTCCATCTGAGCGAGTCGCGTGGAACCCACATCAACACGCTCTCGCAGTATGTCGGCTCAGCCAACACCGCAAGGATCGGCAAGCTCACAGCCTATGACTTCAAGAGTTTCCACCCCTCGGCCTTTGGCATCCGCGCCTGCAGCGGCAAGGAAAAGATCGACCAGAAGACCCGCGCCAAGCCGGCCCTCATGCGCTGGTGATAGTATCCCGGCCCGGGACTGCGCGGTTCCGGGCCGCTATTTGCCGCTGGGTTTCCGTGCCTGGCAAGCACTGCGAGATTTGTTTTCCTCCAGGTGGAACCATTTGCATTACCGGGACTTTGCAATCAATAACCGGGAATTTCCCGGGCGCTCGAGGTGGCTGAGCGTGCATGGGGTGACGGCGAATACATGAAACCCAGAAACAGTGCTTCTTTTCGTGCTACGCCTCCACCGCTTCCCACTATCTTGTTCCCGCCATCGTGGCCAACCGACAAGAAGCCATAATCATGGCGCGGGTGGGCGGCGGGCAGGAAGCGGCAGGAAAACAGAACGACCCGGCGGGGCTCGCAGGTAGGGACATCGGCGAGCAACTGGAATTCGCCCTTGCCATCATCGAGGCCGCTCCAAGCCTGACCTCTGTCTATGACGTTGCTCAAGGGCGCAATGTTTACATCAGCGAACAATCAGCCAGAATTCTGGGGTACAGCCCGGCAGAGATCGCCGTCATGGGGCCAGATGGCATCTCGGGTCTTGTGGACCCGGAAGATGCCGTTCGCACCCAGCAGCGGCTCACGCAGATTCTCGCGAGCCGGAAAGACGAGCTTTTCGAACTTGAATACCGCATGCGCCGGAAAGACGGCGGCATTGTCTGGCTGCTGAGCCGCGACCGGGTTTTCAAGCGCGGCCCTGGCGGCGAGCCTTTGCAAATCCTCGGCGTTGCAACCGACATTACCGAGCGCAAGCAGTCGGAAGAAATCCTGCTTCACGCCAAGACATCGCTGGAACTGGCGCTCGACGGCGGCGAGGCCGCGCCCTGGCAGTACAATGTGCAGACGCGCGATGTGGAGTGGTCTCCACGGGGTTATTCGCAGCTGGGACTTGACCCCGGCTCGTCACAACCGTCTCTCGACATCTATGTGGCGCATGTGCATCCCGATGATGTGGCTGTCTTGCTGGAGGTGCGCGAACGCGAACGCGATGCTCCGGCTGGTGCAAAATACAAGGTACAGATCAGGTTGAGGCGCAATGACGGCAGCATGCGCTGGATCGAGCGGCGCTCGATCGTGGGTCTGCAGGAACCTGCCGGAAAGCGGATTTTCGGCATCGACATCGACATCAGCGCCCGGATGGCGGCCGAGGAACGTCTTCTGGCACACCAGGAACTTTTGACCACGGTCGTCGGAAGTACGCCTGATCTTGTGTGGGCAAAGGACCGCCAGGGACGCATCACGCTGGCCAATACCGCCGCCATCAACGCATTGGGCGGCGGCGAAAGCACGCGCATTCTTGGCAGGCACGCTGCGGATATTTTCCAGGTCCCCGCATTGGCGCGCAAGATGGATGAAGACGATACGCGGATCATGGAAAGGGGCGAGCCCGAGACAATCGAGGAAGAGCTCAACATCTCTGGCTGGCATTCCATTCTCCAGACCGTCAAGGCGCCGTTGCTTGACGGCACGGGCAGCGTGCGCGGGGTCGTGGGCGTATCGCGCGATGTAACGGCGCAACGCGAGGCCGAGCGCACGCTTGCCGAACAAAAGGCACTGCTGGAAGCGATCGGCGCCTCATCGCCGGACCTGATCTTCGCCAAGGACCTCAATCTTCGCCTGATCTATGCAAATCCGGCCACACTCGATTTTCTGGGCAAGACGGCGGATCAGGTGCTTGGACACATCACAGAGGATCTGACCGCCGAGCGGAGTGAAGGGGAAAGCTACAGCTCCAACGACCGGCAGGTGATAGAATCGGGCGTTACAGCCGTTTTCGACGAGGCGACGAGATTGCCTGATGGCCGGGAGATCGTCTACCGCTCGCGAAAATCGCCGTTGAAGGATGCCTCAGGGCGCATCATCGGCACGGTTGGGGTCGCGGTGGACATCACCGAAACGCGCTCAATCGAAGCCGCCTTGCGCGAAAGCGAGGAGCGGCTGGCCGCGGCGCTGAAGGCAGGCCAGCTTGGCGTGTTCGATCATGATCCGGCAAGCGGCGCCATCAAGTGGGATGCCACGCTGCGCGAAATCTGGGGCGTGGGCGAGGATGAAAACATCACGCCAGCGATTTTCCAAAGCGGAATTCATCTCGAGGATTGGCCCGCCGTTGAACGCGCCATTGCGAATGCAACCAAGGCGGATGGCGACGGGAGATATCGCGCGGAATACCGCGTCATCAACCGCAGCCATGGCGGCACGCGCTGGGTACAGGCGGAAGGCAACATGATATTCAGGAGCGGCGCCCCTGTCCGTTTCGTGGGCACGATACAGGACATTACCGAGCGCAAGCGCTCCGAACTGCAGATCCACATGCTGATGCGCGAAGTAAACCACCGCTCCAAGAACATGCTCGCGGTGGTTCAGGCGATTGCCAACCAGACCTCGATCAAGGGTGACCCCCGGACTTTTGCACGCCGCTTCACCGAGCGCCTGCAGGGCTTGGCGGCAAGCCATGATCTGCTGGTGAACAATTCCTGGCAGGGTATCGATCTTGCCGAACTCGTGGGCTCGCAACTGGCGCATTTCCGCGACCTTGTGCGCAAGCGCATCACGTTCGACGGGCCGGAAATAAGGATCACGCCTGCTGCCGCGCAGGCCCTGGGCATCGCGCTGCATGAGCTTGCCACCAATGCTGGAATATACGGTGCGCTTTCGGGCGAAAAAGGCGACGTGCTGATCAGCTGGCAGGTGGACGATACACAGGACCCGCCGCTGTTCAGGATGACATGGGTCGAAAGCGGCGGGCCACCGGTGACGGCACCGGCACAGAGGGGCTTCGGCACTAGGCTTCTGGCGGAAATGACCGAGCTTGCCCTGCAGGGAAAAGTCCACATCGACTACGCGAAGCCGGGCTTCAACTGGAAAGTCGAGACACCTGCCGGCAAGATCACCGAGCGAGGCCGCAAAATCGACCGTGAGAACTGAGCCGCAATGACGCGCGTGATGATCATCGACGATGAGGTGCCGATCGCATTCGACTTCGAACTCGTGGTGCCGCAGGCGGGCTAGCTCCTGCATCAGGCGATGTTCCGTGAAGCCTGCATGTGCCCGCTCAGAGCCTGTTCCGTTTTTTATGTCCCAGGCTGCTGTCAGCCTCGATGATCTCTCGGGCGGAATGTCTCACAGCAGCCGGACTGGTCCAAACCCCGGAAGCCACTACGCTGCGGAAGCCGAGATAGCTTGTATTTTCGGCTCACAACACTTACATCGTGCCTATTCTAAAGGTCGCCTGACCACCTCTCGCCGGTGTTCTCAACTGGCGGCGCTTCTCACGCGAAAAGGATGGTCTCATGTCTGCCACCGTAAGCCTCTTCATGTTCCGCTCGACGAAGTCCGAGGATCTGTGCTGCTTTTCACACAGCTCCAAGGGCGACGGGCTGCCGGAAAAATTCGCGCCATGGAACGGCTTTGGCGTCGTACGCGCCGACCAGAGCCCGCCCCATGGACTTTCACGCGATGCAATCGAAGCGGGCATCACCGCCAAGGGCTATCAGCTCTGGCGGAAGAAACTCGCGTCCTAGTCTCATCTTATTCACCCAGCAGCCAAGGATCAGGGGAGGTCACAATGGCATTTCCACCGAACTATAATCAGGACCGCAACAACCGCGCCCGCGCGAAGGCGAGGAAGGCACTCGACAAGCAGCAGGACCGCGAGGAAAAGGCGGCCCAGCGCAAGCGCGAGCGCGACGCCGGGGAGCCCCAGACGCAGGCCGCCGTGCAGTCACCAGATACCGAGATCAAGTAATGGCCAAGAAAAAAGAGAAGGCCATCGAAGGCTTCGTCATGTTCGACGTCGTCTATGAAGATGGCACCAGGAGCTCGCGCCGGAAAGTTGCGGCGGCCATCATCGCGGAACATGGCGATGATCACGCGAAGACCGTGATCATGGATCAGGACCGGAAGATCACCGAAATATCCGGCCACAACCGTGGCCAGATCACATCGATCAGCCGCTCTGCCTGATCAGGCGCGCGCGGCGCTGAATGGCACCATCTTCTTGTTGTCTTCATCCCACAGGGACAGCCGTACGCATTTCAGGCTTTCCCACAGCGTGATGCGGCCGATATTCCGAAGCTCCGGATAATCCGACAGGATTTGCGGAAGCTTGTAGAACGGTATGCGGCTCGACAGATGATGAAGGTGATGAATACCGATGTTTCCGGTAATCCACATCAAGGGGCGAGGCAGATCATAGAAGGAACTGCCATGCAGGGCCGCGTCGGGATGGGACCAATCGGGCTCTTGCTCCCAGTAGGTCTGCTCGAACTGGTGCTGAATGTAGAACAGCCAGACGCCGATCGAAGCGCCCACCATCACGATGGGTATCTGGATGAGCAGGAATGTCTTGAAACCCACGGCATAGATCAGGAGCGCGCATAAGGCAGCAATGCCGGCATTGGTGAGCAACGTGCTGGCCCAGGGCATGGAGCCGCGGTTCATGGCGCCAACGGGCAGACGGTGCTGCAGAATGAAAAGATAAGCCGGGCCAAGGCCGAAGATGACCAGTGGATTGCGATAGAGCCGGTACTTGAAGCGGCCCCACTTGCCCAAGACCTGATACTCACGCACGGTGAGGGTATCGATGTCGCCGATGCCGCGGCGATCCAGGTTGCCGGAGCCTGCATGGTGAAGCGCATGGGCGTGGCGCCAGAAATCATAGGGTGTTAGCGTCAGCACTCCGAGGATGCGGCCAGTCCAGTCATTGACGCGGCGCGAGGAAAAAAGCGCATTGTGGCCGCAGTCGTGCTGGATCATGAACAGGCGCACCAGCAATCCGGCGGCGGGCACCGTCAGCAACAGCGCGAACCATGGGTTCACGCTCCCCAGCATCCACATGATTGTCCACAGGGCAGCGAGCGGCAAGACCGTGAACGTGATTTCCAGAACGGCGCGGCGATTATCCGGTTGCTTGTAAGCGCCAAGGCGGGCTGACCAGGTTTTTGCAGAGATGGTCACAGTGATGAACTTCGCAAGTATTTGTATCCAATCTGAATTCCGGAATGTTCCGGATTTGAGCCTATATGGCCGAAAACTGTGACTGATTCATGGGTTTGTTCCGGCATGAGTAAGAAACAATGGCTTCAAGCCCATACACCAAGGCAATTGCCCAAACCAGACGTTTCCCGATATTGCCCGCTTACGGAATTATTGCCAGTGTTTCTGCATGCCGGAGTGATCGGTGGAAGAGCCGCCTCTACGAAGGAATGGGGTTTAACATTGTGTGCCTGCAATCCAAAATCCTGATACAGGCTTTGATGCTGCCTGGCTGATGGGCCGGAGATGGAATATGGACTTACCCTCTGGAACTACCCGGCGCACCATGAGCCGGTGAATGAAGCAACAACCTATAAAGCCGTGAGGAGTTCCTGATGAAACTTCTGAATGCCATGCTTGCCCGGATCATCAGGACGGGCACGCTCGAAGTTGTTGATGCCGAGGGTGGCGTTCACAGGCATCAGGGAACGCCTCAACCCTTTGTGCGCGTCAAGCTGCATGACCCGGCACTTTACACTGCCTTGGCCTGGAACCCCGACCTCAAGGCGGGCGAAGCCTATATGGATGGAAGCCTGACGATCGAGCAGGGAACGCTGCGCGATTTTCTCACGCTCTTTGCGATCAATCGCGGCGTATCGCGCAAGCTTGCCGTAAAGAAACCGCTGCGGCGCATTGCAAAGCGCATGAAAGCCCTGTTCCAGCGCAACACGCTGGTGCAGTCGCGGCGCAATGTGGCGCATCACTATGATTTGTCGAACGAGCTCTATAGTCTCTTCCTCGACAGCGGCATGAATTACTCCTGCGCCTATTTCCGCTCGCCCACCGATACGATCGAGGAAGCCCAGCAGAACAAGCTGCGCCATATCGCGGCGAAGCTCGATCTGAAACCCGGCCAGAAGGTGCTCGACATTGGCTGCGGCTGGGGCGGCATGTCGCTCTACATGGCGCGTCATTTCGATGTCGAGGTGACGGGCGTGACGCTATCGGTCGAACAGTATCGACTGGCGCAAGAGCGCGCGGAAAAGCTTGGGCTATCCGGCCGGGTACATTTTAAACTGAAGGATTACCGCGATGTTGAGGGCAAGTTCGATCGCATCGTCTCGATCGGCATGTTCGAGCATGTGGGCATCAGTTATTTCCGGCCATATTTCGGCAAGATCCAGAGCCTGCTGACCGATGACGGCGTGGCGCTCGTTCACGCCATCGGGCGAAAAGGCGGGCCCGGCACGACGGGCGCCTGGCTGCGGAAGTATATTTTCCCGGGCGGTTATTCACCTGCACTTTCCGAAACCTTCGCAGCCATCGAGTCATCAGGGCTGTGGGTGACGGACACGGAAATCTGGCGGCTGCATTATGCCGAAACGCTGCTCCACTGGTTTAACCGGTTCGAAGCCAACCGCGACAAGGCCTCAGCACTTCTTGGCGAACGTTTCTGCCGCATGTGGGAATTCTACCTCATCAGCAGCGAGCTGAGCTTCCGCTACTTCAAGCACATGGTGTTCCAGATCCAGCTGGCGAAATCAGTCGATACCCTGCCCCTGCAGCGTGACTATATGATGGACGCTGAGCGGGAACTGTTGAAGGCCGACGGCCCCCGCGTGAAGGCTTGACCTGTTTTCAACGCTTTCCGAAGTTGTCCGGCGGGCTATAGATTCCACCAGCAGTATAGACCCAGGTCAGGCCACGGGCAGCGTAAGCCCTGGCGCAGTCCTCAGCCTTTGCAATGGGCTCGCATATGCCTTGCTCGAACAGCGCGAAATGATCGGTCGGTTTCACGCCAGGGTTCTTTGCGGACTGGAAATCATCCTGGCAGCCGTGCTGAAGGCGAGACACCAGCCTTGTATTGAGCTTTTGTACCAGGTTCCGGGCCTCCTCCGTCCATGGGCCTTTGGACGCGCCATTGGCGGCGGACATGAAGATCTTTTCCCAGTTATTGGCGCCCGCGCGTTTCCAGACGCTCATGAGATCATAGTCCGAAACATGCATGGCGCCGCTGCTGGTTACGACGATGCCGGAACTGCCGGTCTTCTGCTTGACCGCGAGGGGCTTTGGCGGAAACATGCCGTGCATGGCGCGCGCCGCCACTTTCGGGCAGCGAATGAATATGAGGTAGCCCGCCTCCGAAAACTGGCGGAAGACGCGAATGTCGCGCGCGTCCATGCCAGTGAGCCGCGAATGTGCGATATCCTGCTGCGTGGCTCCGGCCTTCCGCCATTCCTGCTCGCGCGTGAATTCGATACTGTCCTGGATCGTCGCTGTCAGACTTGCCATGCCACGCCTCCTTCCCCGAATGATGCATCCGTCATGCTACGACCAAGGGGCGGCAAACGGCAAGCTGGTCTCTTCAAGCTTGTATTCAAGTGCCGAAGTTCCGAGATGCGGTTCAGTCTCGACGAATGGAGAACCTCGCTTGCCGCAAAGACGCAGGAATGACGGAAGCCCGAGGCATAATCCTTCGGAGAACCGGATGACCGAAGCACCCATGGCCCGGACCTTCCGCGAGCGGCTTGGCGCTCTGAAAAACCTGGGCCCGTTCCTCGCCATGGTGTGGCGGACGAGCCCGGGGCTTGCCACTGCATCGCTTCTGCTGCGGCTGGTGCGGGCACTTCTGCCTGTCGCCATGCTGTTCATCGGCAAGCTCATCATCGATGAAGTGGTGCTGCTGGTGCAAATCGCTGAGACGCCGCAATCGCTCGAGGGCTGGTGGGCATCCGGGCATCTCGATGACATGGGACTGTTGCTCATTGCCGAGTTCGGACTAGCCGTTCTGTCCGATGTGCTGGGCCGCATCGTCTCGCTGTTGGACAGCCTCTTGTCCGAGCGCGTCACCAATGCATCCAGCATCCGGTTGATGGAACATGCCGCAACGCTCGATCTCGAGGATTTCGAGGATGCCGAATTCCAGGACCAGTTGGAGCGCGCGCGCCGCCAGAGCAGCGGACGCATGGGACTGATGAACCAGATCTTCACGCAGACACAGGACATCGTGACGGTGCTGAGCTTTGGCGCGGGCCTCGTCATTTATGCGCCATGGCTGATCCTGCTGCTGGCGGTGGCGCTGGTCCCCTCCTTCCTCGGCGAGGCACACTTCAATGCCTTGGCCTATTCGCTCGACTATTCCCGCACCCCGCAACGGCGGGAACTCGATTATGTGCGGCAGACGGCGGCAAGTGTCGAGACTGCAAAGGAAGTGAAGATCTTC
>JBKJQU010000337.1:0-6214 GCA_046594995.1 Aestuariivirga sp. | reverse complement strand
ATTTTCGGGCTTGGAGGTGTCGTCCTTTGCTTCATCCTTATCGCCATTGCCTTCAGCTGGGGTTCGTAGGGGAACATCAGTCGGCGTGACTTGGAACTTTGAACTGCATCAGGCGTTTAACAAAGACTTAGCAGTTGGAGCTGGGTCAATGTCTTGTCGTCTGCCATCCCTGATTTTGGCGGCTGTGCTGATGGCATCGGTGCCAGCCATGGCACAAGATGTTGACGGCACCAATGTCACCACAAGCGAACTTAAATCTGATTCCCTCGCACTGCCGGATTTGATCCAAACAGACACCGACTTTCCGCCGGAAAAATCGGTCACCATTCTTGCGTCTTCGCTTCTCGGGCAAACGCTTTATGCCCGCGACGGCAACCGGATTGGCCTCATCAGCGACCTTGTCATGACGCAGGAACTCGACGGGCTGCTGGCGGTCGTCGGGGTTGGGGGCTTTCTGGGCTTTGGCACCAGGGATGTGGCGATCCCGAAGGACAGGATCGCTGTTACGGAAGACAAGTCTGGCGAATTAAGGTTCACCGTAGCTTCGACGCGGGAACAGTTGCAGCAGGCGCCCGTTTTCGACCGGACGGCGCTGGTGCGCTAACCCCGGCGGCGGAAGCTGCAAAACCAAAGAACGGCGATAATAGAAGGGTCGTTGTACATGAAAAAATTTCTGATCTCATCTGCCCTGGCATTGAGTTTTGCTTTTGCAGCACCAGTACCGGGCGAAGCGGCTACCAGCGTCAGGATCTATCTGGGTTTGCCGCACTATAGCTATCAGATCGGCCCCGACTATGAGTATCGCCGTGGGTACGGGTGGTATCGCGCGAAAAATGCACGCCGCGTCTCGTGTGACCGCGCGCGGTCTCTGGTCCGCAACCGGGGCTACCGCAATGTGCAGGTCATTGAGTGCCAGGGCGCGACCTATACGTTCCGCGCTGTACGCAACGGCAAGCGCTACAAGCTGTTTGTAAATTCACGCAGCGGGGGCATTTGGCGCGGTTAATTCCAGAGGGCCTGCCCGGTTTTCGCGGCAGGCCTTTTTACCACCCAGATCAGGGAACTTGTTAGGTGTGTCGCGTTGACCGTCCGCTATTAAAATGCTGAAACACGGAGACAGTCGCGTGCCGGCCTTGGAAGGTGCCATGTCTGAGCAGGCAAATTCAGACTGGACCCTGCAGGCGTTGAATATCGCCCGCGTCGTGTTCTACTCGATCGACTATGCCACCGGCTGCATCAAGTTTTCCAATAACAGCGAAGTCATAGGCCTCACCTCGGCTGCCAACGCAGCCGAATGGCTTGAACGTGTCTACGTTGAAGACCGGGCCTATTATGACGATGCGTTAAAGGTCATAAATGCCGGGAAGCGCGCCTACGAGATTGAATACCGCGTGCACCATGCAGAATCAGGACAGCAGCTCTGGGTGCTGGACCGTGGGCAAGGCGTGTTCGATGAAGTTGGACATTGTACCGGCATTCGCGGAGCGATCATCGATATTTCGACACGCGTGAACATGGAACAGGAATTGCGCAAAGCCTCGCGCTTGCGTTCCATAGTGTTTGAAGCCGGCTGCATGGCGGCCTGGCATCTAGACATTGTCCTCGACCGCTTTTCCTGCACCGACGAGCTGCTCGAACTTCTTGATATAGACCGCAGCCACTTCGACGGTGCACCGCGAGCGCTGGAAGGTGCCATTCATCCCGATGATCGCGGTGCCTGGCGGAAGGCTCACCAGAAGACACAGACACCGGGCGACCGGATGGAAATCGAGTTTCGCGTGCTCTTGCGGCAGGGCGGCGTGCGCTGGCTGCTTTCGCGTGGCGAAATTTTATGGAAGAGCGATGGCACACCGATCGAGTCCTATGGCGTGATGATCGACATCACCAGCAAGAAGAGCACCGAGGAGGCTGCATCGCGCCTTGCTGCAATCGTTGAGTCTTCCGAGGACGCCATTATCTCGAAAAGCTTGCACGGCATCGTCAACAGCTGGAACAGCGGAGCCGAGCGCATGTTTGGTTACACTGCGGAGGAAATGATCGGCGAATCGATCATGAAGATTGTGCCGCCGGACAATGCCCATGAGGAAACCAACATCCTCAGCACCATTCGAAAGGGCGAGGCGATATCGCCTTTTGAAACGGTACGGCTCCACCGGAACGGCCACACCATCGATGTCTCGATCGCGGCTTCGCCCATCCGCAATGGGCAGGGCGTGGTGGTCGGTGCTTCTACCATTGCGCGCGATGTCACCGAGCGCCACAGGCATATGGAGACGCTTCGGCAGAACGAGGCGCGCTTGCGGCTGGCACTGCGAAGCGCGCGCGCCGGTGCGTGGGATTACGATCTCCAGAAACGCGAGCTCCACTGGTCGCCCGAAATGTTCGCACTCTATGGGCTTGATCCCTCTGACGGTGACCCGACGCGTGAAAGTCTCGCGCTGCAGATCGTACCCTCTCACCGGAAGCGCGCCCGCATGGAATTTTCAAAAGCCATTCTGCAAGGCGGATCGTTTACACTTGAATTTCCCATCATCAGGCCTGACAGTTCTGAAATCTGGACGGCGCTGGTGGGCGATATCATCAAGGATGAGGCCGGCCGGGCGGTCAGTGCCCGCGGCATCGACCAGGATATCACCGAGCGCAAGAATTGGGAAAAGCGACAGGCGATGCTGTTGCGTGAACTCTCGCATCGCGTGAAGAACTCGCTGGCTGTTATCCAGTCCGTGGCTCGCCAGACACTGCGTTCAAGCAGCAGCCCCCGGGCTTTCGTCGATGCCTTCGAGGGTCGTATCCGGAGCCTTGCGGCCTCGCACTCTCTTTTGACTGAAGGTGGCTGGAGCGGCGCGAGGCTGGACGTCATCATTCGCAATCAGGCGGCACCGCTAATGGAGGACTTCCCTCGGCGCTACAAACTCCGCGGGCCGAATGTCGTGCTGACAGCAGAAGTTGCCACACAGCTTGGTCTTGTGTTGCACGAACTTGCCACTAACGCTGCCAAATACGGGTCGCTTTCTGTTTCCGAAGGCTGCGTCGGCATCATCTGGACAGCATCCAATGGGACACTACGGTTGCTGTGGCGCGAACGCGGCGGCCCTCCGCTGAAAGGCGAACCGGCCAAAGTCGGTTTCGGCACGCTACTGGTTTTGTCGAGCGCTCTGAAAGTAACGCGGCGATTCGACCGTAAGGGCTTCAGCTGCAAGCTTCAACTCGCCATCTGAACGAAATTGATTCATCGCGTGCAGCGATAGGGGCCGTTGCCATGTTGTGTCACGCGCGTGTCTTGCTTGTCGAGAATGAACCACTACTTGAACCCTGCAGTCATGGCCCTGAACCTGTTCCAGTCTGGCCCTCCGGTGTTTCGGCAGATTTTGCTGTAGTGTCTTCGGTGGTACGATGGGAGAGGAATTCGCCAAGCCCCGAAAGCGACTCGATGTGACTGCACAGGACGCGGAGGGTGACGAGGATCGGCACCGCCACCACGACTCCGGCAATGCCCCAGAGCCAGGCCCAGAATGCCAGCGCCAGCAGGATCATCACTGTATTGATTTGCATGCGGCGGCTCAGGACCTGAGGGGTAATGATCTGTGTCTCGAGGCCGATCAGCAGCATGTAGACCGCCGGTGCCAGCAGCGCATGACTGGCATCCTCGAAACTGACGATCGCAATGATTCCGGACAGGGCCATGCCAGCGATGGGCCCAATATAAGGTACGAAATTGAGGATGAAGGCGAACAGCGCCCATAGGTGAGGCGTTGGCATGCCGATCGCCCAGAAGCTCAGGCCGACGCAGACGGCAAGGCCGGCGTTGATGCCCGAGAGCGCGATCAGATAGGCCGAAACCTCCCGTTCAATGTCGAGTGCTATACGCAGTGCGTTTTTCTTGTCAGACAGCGTCGGCAGAATGTGGACCAGCTTCTCATAGAAGAGGTCGCCCGAGGCCATCAGGAACACGGCGATTACCAGCGCCCCGCTGATGCCAATGAGGACATTGATGGGATATGCCGCGACGAAGGAAAGGACTGTCGGAAAAAGTGGCTGCTTGACGACGACTTCCTGTACCTGCGGATCCTGTGCCGGGTCCGTTGCATTCTGCAATGTCTCGGTGAGATTGATGAGACTTTCGAACGATGAGCGGAGTTCCCCGATCTTCTGGAGGAAGTTGCGCTGGATTTCAGGCGCGTTCGTCACCCAGCCGATGATGGCGTCACTGAAAGCATAGACAGCCAATGTGAGAAGGACCGCGCCGGCAATGACGATTCCGGTGGTGGTGGCCCAGGCCGGAATTCCCCGCCGTGAGAGAGACCGCACGAAGGGTCTCAGCGTGATGGCGATGAAAAACGCAAAGACCACGGGAAGCATGAAGTCCCGCGAGAAGTACAGAGCCGCCACCACGGCCAGTATGAAGATGCCCGTCGTTGCCGTCTTGATGTGCCGGAGACTGCGGCTGTCCGTGACTGCCGCAGTCTCAGGTTCGGGAGTGTTTTCTGAATTCCTAGATGAGTTCAAATCCGCCCCAACAACATGAGCACGACGATGATGAGCAGGATGGCGCCAAGAATGCCGGAAGGTCCATAACCCCAGCTGCGGCTATAACCCCAGCTCGGCAAGGCGCCGATGAGGATGAGGATGAGGATGATGATGAGGATTGTCCCGATGGTCATGTAAGGCTCCTGTTGTGTTTAAGGGCAGAGCCAAACGCGGGAATGCACACTTCCGTTCCATTGCGTGTGCACGAGTGATCACTTTGCCGGGATGTCGCTGTCCGGATCATGCGGGAAGACCAGCCTCGGAGCATCGCCGCTGAGCAGGATGGCGAGCTTGTTCCGGGCGCGGTTGACGCGGCTCTTGATTGTTCCGACAGGAACCTGACAGATCTGCGCTACCTCCTGATACGAAAAGCCGGAAGCGCCGACGAGCACGACAGCCTCGCGCTGATCGTCCGGTAGTTGCTGCAGGGCGATGCGAAGGTCTGCCATGTCAAGCTGGCTTTCCTGCCCGCCCGGCGTCATCACATTGCTCGCATAATCGCCATCCGCGTCCTCGACCTCTCGCTTGCGCTTTCTCAGCTGGCTGAAATATTCGTTGCGCAGGATCGTGAAGAGCCATGCCTTTATGTTGGTCCCGGCCTGAAAGCTGTTCTGGTGGTTCCAGGCCTTCATCAGCGTTTCCTGAACGAGGTCGTCGGCATAATCCGAATGCGACGCAAGAGACAGGGCGAAGGCACGCAACTTGGGGATGGCCGCGATGAGGTGATCGCGGAACTGATCCCGCGCCAGCGTCTCGCGGCGGCTGGATCGCGATTGCTCGTCCGTCTCTCCGGTGCGTGCCTCGCCCATCGGATCAAGGTTCCGGTTTGGAAGGAGCAGGTAGCCGGTTGAGTTCCGCGAGCAGTTCGCGGATGCGGGCGGGCAGAGGATCGATGGCGTCATCATACTTTGCCTTGATCCGACGGCCGATTGCCTCGTTCTGCCTCGTCTCAGCCTTGTTGCAGCGTTCCATATCAAACCTTGGCGCGTTACCTTCAACCCAATGCCGCGCTGCGCTGCGCTCGACTTGCATACTCATGTTCATCCTGCCCCCGCCTGCGTTGAATACCCAACGCAGTCGCATGGACTGTAAGGCGGGGACGGGGTGATGGTTCCAGCATTGAGAATTTTTAAAAGCCCGGAACGGTTGAATGGGGCCAGTATCTCTGTACGTTACTCCGCCTACGGAAGGAAATGGAGTGAACCCGATTAAAGCGATCGTGACACAGGAAGTTTCTACTCTGTGTTTGAGTGAACTCAGGCGCTAGAGCAACCGGCGGTCAATTGACCGCCGATAAGTTGCTCGAATGCTCAGATTCTGGTGCTTTCTTCGCATCGCAAGTGATTCCACTTGCTCGCCCAATGCGCTAGGCCTGTGCTGTTCTCGGCAGTCAAGTAAAGGGGACGCGGCGAATGCTGTACTTTCAGTAACAGAAGAGATTCCGCTGAACACGTTACTGCGGCGGTTCCGCGCATCGATCGGAGACCGGGACGGCAGAACTTCAGCCCTTTGCACGATCTTCCAGCCGTGTGCCCCTGAGGGATCTGCGCCTCAGGCTGCTTCGGCGCCAGCCTGGTCTTGATGGCGATCCGCCCCCAGTGCCTCGTAATACGCATAGTCAAGGCAGACGACAACTTTAGCAAGACCGGCAGCACGAGCAGCCTCACGCATTGCCAGAAGTTGGCGG
>JBKJQU010000285.1:0-4547 GCA_046594995.1 Aestuariivirga sp. | reverse complement strand
CTGCCTCGCTTTGAATGCCGGTTCAGTCCATGCTACGACTGCTGCCTTACCGAAAGCAAAGAAGAAAATGAACGCCCATCCGCTCGATCCGCTCTCGAAAGATGAAATTGCCCGTGCAGCCGATATTGCCAGAACGTCGGGGGCCTTGAGTTTAAAAACCTGGTTCGAAACCATCGCGTTGCATGAACCCTCGAAGCAAAGTCTGAAAGAAGGAACTTCGCGGCGGGAAGCCTTCATCTGTTGCTATGATCCGGAGTCTGGCGAGACATGGGATGGCGTCGCCGATCTGGCCGATGGCGAGTTCCGCCGATGGCGCCACGTCGAAGGCATGCATGCGCGCATCGTGGCAGATGAGTTCGCAGCGGGCGGTGACGTCGCCAAGGCCGATCCGGCCTTCATCGCGGCTTGCGCCGGGCGCGGTATCACCGACATGGCTACGGTGCTGGTCGAAGCCTGGGCGGCGGGCAATTTCGCCATCGAGGAAGAGGAGGGCGAGCGCATTGCCTACGGGCATTGCTGGGTGCGGAATGTTTCGGGCGATAACCCCTACGCGCGGCCCATCGCAAACCTTCATCCCGTCATCGATCTCCGCCGCATGAAGGTGTTGCGGGTCGATGACTTCGGCGTGGTGCCGCTGCCGCCCGAGTGCACGCCGATCGTCCACCCCCAGCCCCGCACAGATCTGAAGCCACTTGAGATCACGCAGCCCGAAGGTCCGAGCTTTACCGTCAAGGGCAATCTCGTCTGCTGGCAGAAATGGCAATTGCGCGTGGGCTTCCATGTGCGCGACGGATTGATCTTCCACACCATCGGCTATGAGGATCAGGGCCAGCTCCGTTCCATCATGCATCGCGCCTCGATGGCGGAGATGGTCGTTCCCTATGGCGACCCGACGGGCGCCAACTATCGCCGCAATGCATTCGATACCGGCGAATATGGCGTAGGCCAGTTTCTCGATTCATTGACTCTGGGTTGCGATTGCCTGGGCCACATCCATTACTTCGATGCCTGGGGGCATGACTGGCAAGGCAAGCCGAAGCTCATCCGCAATGCCATCTGCATGCATGAGGAGGATTTTGGAACGCTGTGGAAATTCACCAACACCCTGACCGGACAGGTGACGGTGAAACGTTCGCGCCGGCTCGTCATTTCATCCATTTCGACGATAGGCAACTATGTCTATGGCTTCTTCTGGTACTTCTATCAGGACGGTAACATCGGCGTCGAGGTGAAGGCCACCGGCATTCCCTTCGCCTCGGCACTCCCCGTTGGAACCAAGTCTCCCTATGGCGCTCTGATGGCGCCCGGAATCGAGGCGCATGTGCACCAGCATGTGTTCAGCTACCGCTTCGACATGGCGGTGGACGGCGAAAAGAATTCGGTGAAGGAAGTGAACTTCGCCTCCATGCCGACGGGACCGGGAAACCCTCACGGCAACGCTATCACCATCAAGGAGACGATGCTGGCGTCCGAGCTTCAGGCGCAGCGCGACATCGATCTTCATGCGCAGCGTTACTGGAAGATCATCAACACCGGCAAGACTAACGCGGTTGGAGAGGCCCCCGCCTACAAACTGGTGCCGGGCATCAATGCGTTTCCCTATCAGGATCCGCAATCACCCGTGGGCCAGCGCGCGGGTTTCATGTATCACCACTTCTGGGCCACGCAGTATGCGGAGGGCGAGGATTACCCCGCGGGACAATATCCCAACCAGCACAAGGGCGGCGACGGCTTGCCGAAGTGGGCGAAAGCCGACCGCTCGCTCGACCAGCAGAATGTGATCGTCTGGTACACGATGAATTACCACCATCTGCCGCGCCCCGAGGACTGGCCGGTGCAGCCCTGCGTCTATGCCAGTTTCCACTGGATGCCGTCTGGCTTTTTCGACTTCAACCCGGCACTGGACGTGCCAAGCCCAAGCCCGAAACACTGCTGCGCCTGACCATATGATTTTCTGCCGATAAGTCACATAGCTGGCTATTCCGGCGCAGGTTCATTACATTGAATCGATACTGGTGATCCAATGACATGACGACAATACTGACTGACAAATATCAGCGGAAAGTCTCAAGCTTTTGCGCTTTCCAGATTTTCCAACATCGACCGGCCGGAACATGTCGTCAGGGGTATTTGATTTCCGTGGAAGCGGCAGAAAAGCCAACGGACACAGCTGGTTTTAATGGGGCGTGCGGATAGTGTCACAATTGTATCTCTACTACGGCAACCTGTTTGAATATGAACGTCAGTACAAGATTCCTCACTTCGTTGGACTGGCTCTTTATCCAAAGCATGACAGGGAAATTCAGCACGACGCCCTTAACCCGCTGCCGTTTCCCGACGGTTCGGCCTTGAAGGTGCGGGCTCAAGATGTTTTATAGCACTTGCCATACGACCGGCTAACGTTTGTGATGAATGAGATCTATCGCGTGCTGGCTGCCGGGGGCGTATTCAGGCTCAGTGTTCCAGACTACCGTTACAGCGCGCTAAAAAGCCGGTCAGTGTACGACTGGCGCGGCAAGGTCATCGCCGACACGATGATGGGTGCCAAGGTTGGGTACAATGCCAAGTCCGGTACCACCAATGTTGAGCTTTCCAAGGATGGAAATGCGCAACTGTGGTTTCCGACTTATGAAGCAGTTCTGGATTTGATCGTGAGATCAGAGATAAGAAAGTGCAAGGAAATCACTTTCTATCAGTATTATCGCGACGACGACAATTATGTCTGTGACGAAGTCCCTGATAAGGAGCTATTCGTTACGCGCTCGCATCCGCACGATCCCAGAAGCGCTGGAAAGCCTATTTCAATCATCGTCGATTTCACCAAGTAGCAGATAGTGGATGCGGAAGCTGGCAGCCTGAGGCGTCTTTGGCGACGAGCGGAGCTTTTCTTCCAGTAGCAGAATGTCGCCGTGTGGTATGTGATGTGCTATCACCACCTGCCGCGGCCGAAGAACTGGCCAGTGCAACCCGGCGTCTACGCCAGTTTCCACTGTATGCCGCTGGGCTTCTTTGCCTTCAATCCCGCACTCGATGCGCCAAGCCCGCAGCCGAAGCACTGCTGCGACTGACGGCGTCAGCCTGCAGCGGCTCCCAGCTTCGGGCCTTCATCGCGTATGGCGAACTATTCCTTCTGGATCGAGATGCCGTTGCCATCCAGCTTGATTTCGACACCGTCCCTTGCGCGATGGGAATCGTAGTATTGATAACCGAAGATCACGATCATGACGCCAAAGGCGCCAAAGAGCATGTAGGCGATGTTGCGGTTCATTGCTACGCCGCTTTCCCGCTTCGGTCAGGTACATGGAGCCCAGCCCGCACGCTCAAATCCGGCCCGTCAGCAGCAGCACGACCACAATGATGAGCAGAACGCCGATGACGCTCACGCCGCCATGGCCAAAGCCATAGCCATAGCCTCCGAAGCGGCCGCTGAAGCCGCCCAGCAGGAAGATGATCAGTATGATGATGAGTATTGTTCCGATCGACATGAGTATTCTCCATTGAAAGGCGTAACATGAAAGATCTTGTGCGGAATGCCCAAGTCTCAGTGGTAGCACCGTCCGGCCCTGCAATGCGGATTATATTGGGTGGTGGTTGTATCGCCGCCAATGATGAGGAAACTGGCTATGAACTCGTTACTCGAAAGCTCTGCCATAGATATCGACCTTACCAAGGCCAGTGGCCGGAGCAGGGTGGAACTGGCATCGGGCCCTGCGGCGGAACAAGCCATCTCCAGGGCAGCCTGATCGCAGTCATCGGAACTGATTTCTGAAAAGCCTTGGTGGCGGACGCAGTCTGTGACGAACCTGTCTCATGACTGTTTTCCCTGATAACAGGGAAAAAACAGGGAATCTTCGGAATTTTCAGGCCCGTTACCACCAAAAGCACTCGATTTAAAGCCAGTTATCAAAGGGTTGAGCCAAAATTCCCTAATTTGGGTAACAGGGAATTTGAAAGCGCATAACAGATGCTATGTTGCCAAGAACAGGTAATTTCTTGGCGGAAACAGGCAAACTCGAAGTGGGACCTGTTGTCGACCGATTCCGCGCTCGTGAGTGTGAAGGCAGATACCACTTGCGCGTCTGAATTCTGCTCAGCAAAGTTTCAAACCTCGGTGACGTCAAAGCCGGCCTTAGGAAAATGGATGTTGAGCTCTCCTACACTCGGATGTTTGGACCTGATTACAATTTCCTGGGCATTGGCGGCCATCAGTTCGCCTCGCACTGCGTCCCGGCCTGTATCATCCGCACTGACGGATATGATGGCTCCGGCCTTCAAGCCCGAGGGATCATTGTCTCCAATGCCTGAGGGCACCTCTGGTCGCGACTGCCGGGCAATGTTCAGCGCTTCCTCCGCACTCATTTCGATCGGTGTGCCATGGCCCAGCGCCGCCACACGCGCAGCCCAGCCGCGCAAGGCTTCATAGGGGAGCCGGACAACCGCTTCCTCACCGCCCTGCGTACTTAAGACCCAAAATGTCGAATAGGCCGCAAGATCGGCAACGCTTATGGAATCTCCGAGAAGGAAGGGCCGTCCATCCGACATAATGT
>JBKJQU010000157.1:0-5916 GCA_046594995.1 Aestuariivirga sp. | reverse complement strand
CCTTCTGCCGCGAAGATGTCGGCGGCCCGGCGTCCAATGCCCTTGGTTCCGCCGGTGACAAGCACATTCAAGCCTTTAAGTCCGAGATCCATCGCCGTATTCCTGTTCTATTGTCCGAGGTAGTTCTTTAGGATCGAAGCGCCCAGCGTGTATTTGGGATCGACCATGTTGCCGACCCGCACGCGGCCCGCCTGCGTCAACAGAAAATTGGCTTCGAGTTCATCAAAGCCGTAGTCGGAAGCCAACCACCGCGTAAGCTCGCGATAGGCGATGCGCGCCGCGTCCTCCATCGGCCGTGCCGAGCCGATGGTCATGATGAATTCTTCATTCTCGAGGCGCGGCCAGGAGATCTGCCAGTTCTTGATGAGATCGACCTGCACGGTGGTCGTTGACGCCATCTCGACAGCGACGCCACAAAGTTCGCCATCACCCTGCCGGCCGTGGCAGTCGCCGAGATAGAGATAGGCGTCCTTATGGAGGACAGGGAAATAAACGATGGCGCCCGGCGCAACGTCCGGCAGGTCCATGTTGCCGCCCCAATAATCGGGCTGAAGCGACAGCACAGCCTCGATCAGCGGCGAGACGCCAAGCGTGCCGATGAAGGGCTCATAGGGAAGGGTGATACGGTCATTGAACTTCACGCCCTGCTCGGTGACCTCGTATTTCATCACACGCTCAGGCAGCGGCGGATTGAGCATCGCCGTCTGTCCATTCGAGACGAGGCCTCCGAACTCCGGGATCAATGCAGAGGTACCGACGGGCTGTGGCCCGCGCGGCAGGATTGACTTGATGAGGACGCAGAGAACGTCGCCGGGCTCGGCGCCTTCAACGGCAACAGGGCCGCACTGCGGGTTGACGAAGGGCATGCGGAGCTTCTGCGAGGGCAGATCATTGACCGTCTTGATGGCGCCGCCAAACGCATCCTCGGTTTCCGCCACAACGATGTCACCCGGCCTGATGTACATCACAGGCTTGGCGTAGGGGCCATAGACATAGTGGAATTCGCCCTGGACCTCCTTGGTGAGGCGATGGGTCTTGCCTTCAGCACCGCGAGCGACGCCCTTGCGGCCCATGTAGCTCTGAGTGATCCAGCTCATGAAACCGTTTCTCCCCCCTCTTGGATTTTCTTATGTTGTGATAAGCTAACTTAGAACTTTCGGCACGTCCAGCCATCGCCATCTCTGCTTGCGGTATAGCTGCTATCCGCTTACATCAGGTCGCCGCCAATTGTGCGCTGCAACACGTTCCGCAGCGCCACCGTGTCTGATTTTTCATCCATACTTTCTTGACAGTGCGGAGTTTCAGGGCGGATAGTCCCGGGCGATAAGGGAGAAGGTCAATTTCCAACGCGTGCCATCAGCACATCGACGAGTTGTTCCGAGCCGCAGAGGGCGGCCATTCGGATAGAGACGGCGTGATTCTTGACTCATGGAAGCGATGCGTTTCCGGTTATCGACTTGATCCTTCCATCATGCGGCCGGCCGTCATTGTGGAGGACCGGCGTCTGCGCGAACACCGCGATGCCATGGACGATCTGCTGCGCACCGCGCGGTTCGGCGTCGAGGCGCTCTACCGTCAGGTGGCGGGTCTTGGCTACGTGCTGCTCCTCACCGACAATGAGGGTATCACCGTCGACTACATTGGCGACGAGGCAACGACCGATCATCTGCGCGAAGCCGGCCTCTACATCGGTGCGGACTGGAACGAGGCACGCGCTGGCACCAACGGCACCGGCACCTGCATCGCCACGCGCGAGGCGCTTACCGTGCATCAGTCGGATCATTTCGATGCCATGCACATTCCGCTCACCTGCACAGTTGCGCCGATTTTCGACCCCGTAGGCAATCTCGCTGCTGTGCTTGATATTTCCGCGCTGCAATCGCCACTGGAGAAATCGAGCCAGTTCCTCGCGCTGCAGATCGTCAAGAACTTCGCCCACAGAATCGAGACAGCAAATCTCATCCGGTCATGCTCGCGCAACTGGATCGTGAAACTGACCTCCAACCAGGCCCTGGCCGCTGTCGACATCGAATATGTGCTGGTGTTGGATTCCGGCGGCCGGGTGGTCGGCTTTAACCATTATGGCAGGCAATTGCTGGCGCAGGAATTGCACTTGAACTGGCACTCTACCAACCAGCTGCTTGGCAGGATGTTCACCGACTTCTTCGATTGCGAGATTGACAGCCTTACCCGTTTTACCGCGCCCCACGCCAGCGAGCGCAATGTTGTCCGGCTTACCAGCAGCGGCCATAACCTGTTCATACAGGTCGTGCCACCTTCAAGCGTTCGCATCCTGCCTTCGGCGGTGCCGGCGCCCGAAGAATGCAAACTTCCACAACCATTACGGAATGTTGCGGGCGAAGAGCCTTCAGTCCAACGGAATCTGAAGAAATTGGCGCGGCTGATTAACACAAACATGAGCATTCTTGTTCTGGGGGAAACAGGCACTGGCAAAGAATTCCTCGCCAAGGCGATCCACCATTCGAGCGCGCGGGCGCGCGGACCGTTCATTCCGGTAAATTGCGCGGCGTTGCCGGAGAACCTCATTGAAAGTGAGCTTTTCGGCTACGAGGGAGGTTCCTTCACCGGAGCGTTCGCCAAGGGCAAGAGAGGGCTTATCCGCGAGGCACATGGCGGCACGCTCTTCCTTGACGAGATCGGCGACATGCCGCTCACTTTGCAGACGCGCTTGTTGCGGGTGTTGGCCGAGCGCGAAGTAACACCCATCGGTGCCCACAAGGCATTTCCCGTGGACATGCGGGTGATCGCCGCCACGCATTGCGACCTGCAGGCTCGCATCAGGGAGGGCAGGTTCCGCGAAGATCTGTATTTCCGCCTTAACGGCGCAACTGTCACGCTGCCGCCGCTTCGCGATCGGCAAGACCTGCCATGGATCGTGGAGCAGCTTCTCGAAAAGCGCCCGATGGAGAACGGACGGCCGCGAAAAATGTCGGAGCAGGCGCTGGGCGTCCTGTCTGCCTATCCCTGGCGCGGCAATGTCCGCGAACTCGTCAACGTGATCGACTTCGCTTGTGCCGTCGCCGCGGGCGAAGAGATCAGCATGGATGAGCTCCCGGACGAGGTGTTCAGGCGTTCCCTGGAAGCGGAGTCCGTTTGCCAATTCGAAAAGGCGAATTTTTCGGCTGGTGAAGCCGGTATCCTGCATGAAGAACTCCGCCGCAACGGATGGAACGTTTCAGCCGCGGCGCGTGTCCTCGGGATTGACCGCACCACACTGCATCGCAGGATGCGGCGGTTGGGCATCACACTGCCGCCACGCGGTCCATAGAGCACTAGATGTGCCGGTGAAGATTGCGGTCAACGAAGCAGACGAATGCCGCGAAAAATTTAACCCTGCTACATGCAAAAGTCTGGCCGCCCGGGAAGGTTCCGCCCCGACGTCATCTTGAGTACCGCTCCTCAGAACGATATGCCCCGCGGAATGATGCGGTGCTCGTAGGCCTGGCGCTCAAGATCCTCGCGGAAGTCCGGATGCGCGATTGAAATCAGGGCCTGGGCGCGTTCCGGAACGGACTTCCCCTTGAGGTTGACCATGCCGTATTCGGTGACGACATACATCACATCCGAGCGCGGCGTCGTTACGATATTGCCGGGCGTGAGATTGAGCACGATCCGGCTCTTTCTCTCGCCGCGCTTGTCATATGTGGAAGACAGGCAAATGAAGGATTTTCCACCCTTCGAGGCATAGGCCCCGCGCACGAATTGCAGTTGCCCGCCCGTGCCGCTGATATGGCGGTGGCCGTCGGATTCAGAAGCGGCCTGCCCCTGGAGATCGATCTGCGTCGTGTTGTTGATCGATACGACGCGGTCATTCTGCATGATGAGGTGCGACGGGTTCGTGTGATCGACAGGCAGGCACAGCAGATCAGGGTTCCGGTCGAGCGTATCGTAAAGACGTTTCGAGCCCAGCGCGAACGTGAAAGCCGTCTTGCCGGGATTCAGCGTCTTGCGTGCGCCGGTGATGCGGCCGGCATGATAGAGATCGATGATGCCATCGGTCATCATCTCGGTGTGTACGCCAAGGTCACGCGCGCTGCCATTGAGGAGTTCCGTGCAGACGGCATTCGGCATGCCGCCGATGCCAATCTGCAGGCAGGAACCATCCTCGATCTCGGCAGTGATGAGGCGGCCCACGGCACGGTCGATCTCGGTCGGCGGCGGGTTCGGCAATTCGGGTGCGGGCTGGTTGTCGCCCTCGATGATATAGTCCACCTCACTGACGTGGACGCCATTGTCTTCGCCCAGAACATAAGGATTGCCATCGGTGACTTCGACGATGACGAGGCGGGCGCGCTCGATTGCGGCACGGTGCCAAAGGTTGGCCGCGCTGAAATTGAAGAAGCCGTTTTTATCCATGCGGCACGTCTTCAGGACGACGATGTCGACCGGCTCGATAAATCGGCGATAGTAGTCAGGAATTTCGCCGAGGTTCACCGGGATATAGCTGCAGCGCCCCGCATCGTGCTTGCGGCGGTCATAACCCGAATAATGCAAGCTGAACCAGAAGAAGTGCTCGCCATCGGGGTCGGCATCCAGAACCGCGCGCGGCCGCATCGACAGGCAGGAGCGGATTTTCACGTTGGTCAGATCGGAGGTGCGGACCGCAAGCGCCTTGTCGAACACATCGGGCTGGCAGAGCGACGTGCCGTAGTCGAGCCACATGCCGGATTTGACAAAGCTCGCCGCCTGTTCGGCCGAAATCACGGTTGCCGCGTGTCGTGCAGATCTCATTGTCATGGTTATCCCACCGCCGAAAGTGTGTTTCCGGTGACATCGCACTCAATCGGCAATCAAGGCAAGCCTGCTTTCGTATTGCACTATTCGAGATTGGTGTGGTTGGCGCGCATTGCTTCCGGCGTGATTGCAAGCAGCTTCACCAGCTTCAGGATCATGATCTCGAACAATACGAAGAGCGCGCCTTCAAAGAGCGAGCCCATGGGCAGAACCGAACTCCGATTCTCGCCCTGGTCGTCCGCCATGGTTTGTGCTGGCAGGTGCAGTACGAAATCGGCATAGGAGGCGGCGCGGCCCTTGGGCTGCGCGGTAATGAGCATGATAGTGGCGCCTGCCTTCTTCGCGACGTCCATCAGCGCCAGCGCGGTCGAGATTTCGCCCGGCCCGCAGGTCACGAGGAAGAGATCGCCCTTGCCAACAGGCGGCGTCGTCATGTCGCCCTCCACGGCAACGGAGCGCCCCATGTGATAAAGCCGCATCGCCAGCCCCATGATCTGCAGCCGCTCGCGGCCGCCTCCGAAGACCACGGTCGTCTTGGCGTCCGCAATCAGCCGGCAGGCGCGGTCCACATCCGCGTCATTGAGGCGCGAGAAGACCGTGCCCAGTTCATCGAGTGCCGTCTGATAGCGATTTGGCATATGGGTCCCCCGTTGAGTTTCGTTTCAGTCCGCGAAGAAGCGGAACACCATGCGATGATCGTAGACCTCGTCCGCCATCACCGTGCTCGACGGGAAATGCGCGAAGTTCGGCGTGTTCGGAAATTTCTGCGTTTCGAAGGTGTATCCGGCAAAGCGGCAATAAGGCAGGCCGCGTTTGCCGATCACCTTTTCGTCGAGATAGCCACCCGTATAGAATTGCACGCCCGGTTCATTGGTGTGAAGCTCGAAGCCGCGGCCCGAGGCCGGATCGACGACGCGCGCGCATGGATGCAGGCCTTCGCCCACGCCATGAAGGCACCAGTTATGATCATAGCCGCCGCCGACGAGGTTTCCGGTGCCCACTTCGCTGAGCTTGTCGATATCGGTACCGATCGGCCTTTCGGTGCTGAAGTCGAAGATCGTTTCCGCAACGGAGAGCACTTCGCCCGTGGTAATCAGTTCAGCATCGACGGGCGTGTAAAAATCCGAGAACAGCTTGAGATGCTGGTTGCGCACATCGCCC
>JBKJQU010000152.1:0-6168 GCA_046594995.1 Aestuariivirga sp. | reverse complement strand
AACTGCTGGCGAAGGGCAATGCCTTCATTGCAGTGGGCGCATTGCACCTACCCGGCAGCCAAGGCCTTGTGGAATTGATTCGCGGCGCGGGTTACAAGGTGGTTCCCGCCCAGTGAGCTGCTGACCGTGCCTGTCATCGACCGTATTTCCTCCGACCAGACCCTCCCGAAAAGCGCTTCAGTTGTCATCATCGGCGGCGGTATCGCCGGCATCGCGACGGCGCTTGAACTGGTTGAACGCGGCCTCGATGTCGTGGTCGTCGAGAAGGGCGAGATCGCCGCCGAGCAATCGAGCCGGAACTGGGGCTGGTGCCGCCAGATGGGCCGCGACCCGCGCGAGATTCCGCTGATCAAGATCTCGCTCGATCTGTGGGACGGCATGAACGCGCGGATCGGCGGCGAAACCGGCTTCACCCGCTGCGGCATTCTCTATCTCTGCGAAACCGGGGAACAGGTCGCTGCCAAGCAGAAGTGGTACGACGAGAACGCCGTGCCGTGGAAACTCCCCACACGGATGATTTCCGGGAAGGAAGCCAACGAGCTGCAACCCGGCTGCATGAAGCCTTGGAAGGGCGCGCTTTATACCCCCGTCGATGGCCGCGCCGAACCCTTCATCGCCGTTCCCGCCATGGCCTTGGGCGCGCGGAAAAAGGGCGCGAAGATCTTCACCAACTGCGCGGCGCGTGGCCTAGAGACCAAAGCCGGCCGCGTCTCCGCCGTCGTCACCGAGAAGGGCACGATTGCCTGCGATACTGTCGTGCTGGCAGGCGGCGCATGGTCCCGCCGCTTCTGCCATAATATTGGAATTGAGTTCCCGCAGCTTACCGTCGTCAATTCGGTCATGCGCACGGAGCCGCTCGATACCGGTCACACCCGCACATGTTCCGGGGGTCACTTCACCTTCCGGAAGCGCATGGATGGCGGCTTCACCATCACCCACAATCATTTATCCGTCGCCGATATCGTGCCGGATTCATTCCGCCTGTTCCGCGAGTTCCTGCCTGCGCTGAAGCTCGATTGGAAAGGCCTGAAGCTCCGCATCGGCAAGCGCTTCATCGAAGAGGCTTCGCTCAAGCGCAAATGGCAGCTCGACGACGTGACGCCCTTCGAACAGGTCCGCATTCTCGATCCCGAGCCAATCCACTCCATTCTGGACGAGGCGGCGCGAAGCCTGATCGAATATTATCCCGCCTTCAAGCCGATGAAGATCGCCGAACGCTGGGGCGGCGCCATCGATGCAACACCCGATGCCGTGCCGGTAATTTCGAAGGTGGAGAAACTCGAAGGCTTCCACCTCGCCACCGGCTTCTCCGGCCATGGCTTCGGCTTAGGGCCTGGTGCGGGCAAGCTCATGGCCGAGATCGTCACGGGCGAAACCCCCTGCGTTGATCCCGCGCCTTTCCGCTATTCAAGATTTTTCGACGGCAGCAAACCACGGCCAACAACGGGGCTATGATTTGCCACAACATCCTCTCCCGCGAAGCGGGAGAGGACGCGCCTTGCGCAGCAGGGGGCAGGTGAGGGGGAGTCAAATCTGGTGAAAATCTAAGCCGCCACCCTGTTCGCATGGTCCAGCGCGCGCTGCACGGTGTCGAGAAGCTGCTGCGGCTGCACGGGCTTGCGCATGAATTCGAAAAGCTTCAGGTGCACGGCGCGCATCTGCGTTGCCTGCTCCACATCCGCGGTGATCATCACATAGGTGGACTTGCAGCCCAGCGCCTGCATCTTCTCGACCACATCGAGGCCGTTCTTCAGGCTGCCCAGGCGATAGTCGAAAAGTCCCAGCGCGAAGCTCTGGCCCATGGCGAATTCGATTGCGGAGTCGGCGTCGGCAAAGGCCTTCACGCGATAGCCGCATTCGACAAGCAGGTCGGCGACGCTCGACAGCAAGTCGACATCGTCATCGAGCACCAGAATGTCGACTTGCTTGGATGGCTGGCTCATCGCGTGATCCTTTGAATGAGCATCAAGCCTAGCGGCCGATGGTATACCACTCGTTAACAACTCAGGCGTGGATGGCGCGTCCTGCCACCGCAAGCGCGGCTTCCTTAACAGCTTCTGAAAGGGTTGGGTGGGCATGGCACGTCCGCGCCAGATCCTCCGCCGATCCGCCGAATTCCATCAGCACCGCCACTTCATGGATGACCTCGCCCGCCATCGGCCCCACGATATGGCAGCCCAGCACCCGGTCGGTCCTGGCATCGGCCAGAACCTTCACGAAGCCATCGGTGGTCTGGTTCGCCTTGGCGCGGCCATTGGCAAGAAACAGGAACTTGCCTGTCTTGTACTCGACGCCCGCCGCTTTCAGCTCTTCTTCCGTGCGGCCCACGGCGGCCACTTCCGGGTTGGTATAGACCACGCCCGGTATGACGTCATAATTCACATGCCCCGCTTGCCCCGCGAGAATTTCAGCCATCGCGATGCCCTCGTCCTCGGCCTTGTGCGCCAGCATCGGTCCCTTGATCACGTCGCCAATGGCATAAATTCCGGGAACATTCGTCGCATAGTGCTGATCGACCTCGATCCGCGCACGGTTGTCACGCACCACGCCAACCTCATCGAGGCCCAGACCATCCGTATACGGAACACGCCCCACGGCGACCAGAACCACATCCGCCTCGATGGATTCCGCCGCCCCATCGGCAGCAGGCTCGACGCTCAACGTCACCTTGCCGTTGGCCTTCCTGGCGTCCATTACCTTGGAGGCGAGCTTGAAGATGAAACCCTGTTTCTGCAGAATGCGCTGGAAGGCCTTCGCCACTTCGGCATCCATGCCGGGCAGGATGCGGTCAAGATATTCCACCACCGTCACTTTCGATCCGAGCCGCGCATAGACCGAGCCAAGCTCCAGCCCGATCACGCCCGCGCCGATCACCACGAGGTTCTCAGGAACCGTCTTCAGTTCCAGCGCACCGGTGGAGGAGACGATCTGCGTCTCGTCGATCTCTATTCCTTTCAGCCGCGCCCAGTCCGATCCCGTCGCGATCACGATGTTCTTCGTCTCGATGACCTGCTCGCCCACCATCACCTTGCCGGGTGCGGTGATCTTCCCCACGCCACGGAACACCGTCACCTTGTTCTTCTTGAGCAGGAAGTCGATGCCCTTGGTGTTGCCGTCGATCGCTTCCTGCTTGAAGCCCATCATCTTTGGAAAATCGATCGATGTCTGCGCCACGATGCCCATCTTGGCGAAGGCATGCTTTGACTCGGCATAAAGCTCGGACGCATGCAGCAGCGCCTTCGAAGGTATGCAGCCAACATTGAGGCATGTGCCGCCATGCGCCGCGCGCTTCTCGACCACGGCCACCTTCAATCCAAGCTGTGCCGCGCGAATGGCGCAGACATAGCCGCCGGGGCCGGTGCCGATGATGGTGACGTCGAATGGATCAGCCATGGGATAATCTTTCTCTTGAATCTCAGCAGCGGCCGCCCGCGACCGCCACGATGGTTCCAACCACATAGGAGGATTGTTCCGAGCAAAGCCACATGATGACATCTGCCACTTCTTCCGCCTGGCCTTCGCGCTTCATGGGGATCGCGTCGCGCAAAAGCTTCACGCGGCCCGGAATGCCCGAACTGTCGTGGATCTCGGTATCGATGATGCCGGGGCGCACCGCATTGACGCGAATGCCTTCGGCGGCAACCTCGCGGCCAAGCCCGATGGTGAGAACATCCATCGCACCCTTGCTCGCCGCATATTCAACGCCTAGGGCCGGAGCACCAAGCACCGCGGCAGCCGACGACTGGTTCACGATGCAGCCGCCGGTTCCGCCGTGCTTCGTCGACATGCGCTTCACGGCCTCGCGCGCGCACAGGAAAGAACCCATGATGTTGATGCCGAACAGCCGCTGCAACCGCTCGGCGCTCATCTCGTCAAGCCGCGCGCCCTTGTCCATGACGCCAGCATTGTTGATCAGGATTTTCAGCGGCCCCAGCTTGTCGGCTGCGGCAAACAGCGAAAGCACATCCGCTTCCTTCGCTACATCGCCCTGAACGGCCACGGCCTTGCCGCCATCGGCGGCAATCGCAGCAACGACCTCATCCGCCGCCTTGGCATTGGACGCATAGTTCACGACCACCAGATATCCAGCCTTGCCAAGCTTCAGCGCCGTCGCCCGCCCAATACCCCGGCTTCCGCCTGTCACGATTGCAACGTTGTGGATGTCAGTCATGCTCAAAACTCGCTTTAATCCGAAGGAACACTAAGCTGCAGGTCCATTTTGTTTGTTCGAAAGATCACTATCGATCTGCCAGTCATTTAGCCGAACAGCAGCCAGATAATAGTCGAATTCGTAAAGTCCACCTTCACGCTCCAAAGGCCGGAGTGCGAATTCAAGGCTCAGCTCGCGTTTTGCCACTTGCCAAGCTATCCAAATTTGCTTCGACTCGTTGGCTTCGAGCTTCATGCCAGAACTGAGGGGCCGGAGCGCCCCAATTGCACGCGGCAGATCAGATATGTTTGACCAATCGTTGTCACCGAATCGCCACTTGATCAAACCGCTTTCAGGTTGCCGTATAGAGCTGGCCTCCGGCCGGCCTGGCGAAAATTCCAAGGACAAGAAGAGCGCCTTGAGCTTCAATCCGTAGAGCCGGGGCGGTGAGCCCTGAAAGTAGAATTCCGAATCGAAAGCTGAAACAATCCACGAGCTGAACGGCACGGGACCGGCCTCGCTGACCATATCTTCGTCCGCAGCCATCAGTTCGATGTCCCGTGGCGTTGAAATGCCGAGTGCAATTCCTCCTGATGCACCTGTTTGAAACAACTGCAAAAGATCAACAACCGGCGCTGGTTCGATTCCGCTCACGGCCGTCAGTGTCAAAGATCCAGAATCGAACGCTGCGGATCTTCCAGATTCTCTTTCACGCGCACGAGGAAGGTCACCGCTTCCTTGCCGTCGACGATGCGATGGTCATAGGACAGCGCCAGATACATCATCGGGCGGATGACGACCTGCCCGTTCACCGCGACGGGACGATCCTGGATCTTGTGCATGCCGAGAATGCCGGATTGCGGCGCGTTAAGGATCGGCGTCGACATCAGCGAGCCATAGACGCCGCCATTCGAGATGGTGAAGGTGCCACCCTGCATGTCGGCGATCTGCAACTGACCATCACGCGCGCGCTTGCCATACTCCGCGATGGTCTTCTCGACGCCCGCGAATGAAAGATTATCCGCATCGCGCAGCACCGGCACGACGAGGCCCTTCTCGGTGCCCACCGCCACCCCGATGTGGTAGAAATTCTTGTAGACGATGTCTTCGCCGTCGATCTCGGCATTGACCGCCGGGATTTCCTTCAAGCCCGCGATGCAGGCCTTCACGAAAAAGCTCATGAAGCCCAGCTTCACGCCATGCTTCTTCTCGAAAAGCTCCTTGTACTGATTACGGAGCGCCATCGTCGCCGTCATGTCCACCTCGTTGAAGGTGGTGAGCATGGCCGCCGTGTTCTGCGCATCCTTCAGGCGCCGCGCTATTGTAAGGCGGAGCCTCGACATCTTCACGCGTTCCTCGCGTCCCTGATCGCCCGCAGCAGACGGTGCGCGCGCCGCCGGAGCGGGCGCCTGCGGAATGACCAGCGGCTTCACCTCGGCAGCGGGTGCCGCGGGCTTTTCCAGGTGTGCGATCACATCGCCCTTGGTGATGCGCCCGTCCTTGCCGGTTCCGGCAACGGCACCGGGTTCGACCTTGTTTTCGACCACCATCTTGCGCACGGCCGGAGAAAGCGGCGTATCGGCCTTTGCAGCAGCGGGAGCCGCGGCGGCAGGCTCGGCCTTCTTCGCAACAGGAGCCTCGGCCACCTTCGGAGCCACTGCACCAGCGGCACCTTCCTCGATCATGCCAAGCAATGCACCCACATTCACCGTCGTGCCCGGAGCGGCATCGATCGACGACAGCTTGCCCGATGCGGGTGCAGGCACCTCCACCGTCACCTTGTCGGTTTCGAGTTCGACCAGCGGCTCGTCGGCCTTCACCGCATCGCCCGCCTGCCGGAACCATTTCGCAATCGTGGCCTCGGTGACGGATTCACCCAAAGCCGGTACGCGGATTTCTTTTGCCATTGTTCTGTCCCTTAAGCCTTGCTGTCGCCGAGTGCTTCTTCGAGGAAGGTTTTGAGTTCCCTCAAGTGCCGGCTCATCAATCCTGTCGCGGTCGAAGCCGACGGCGGCCGT